>JAISAA010000024.1 GCA_031266955.1 Oscillospiraceae bacterium
CCACGGCGAGGACCATACGCTCGTTTCCGGCTCTTATCACGCGCACGAAAAGGCTGTCCTGATTTACATCTTTTTTAAGTCCGACGTCCGTACCCGCGGAAATGATGTAATTCAAAGCGTACAGTTCCTTTCCTGCCGTGTCATTTCAAGACGCGGCGCGTCTTACGACCGTAAATCCGGATTTTCAATACAGCCTGAACTCAAATTCCTCGTTTGCCAGCCTGATCTTTGACCCGTGCTCAAGCTTCATTTCGACGCCGCTTGGAATCATTTCGCCGTTTAAGTACGTGTGATTCGTGGAATTCATATCGGCGACGAAATACTCTCCGCCGCGCGCTGTGAATTCCGCGTGACTCCGGCTGACCGCCGTGTTGTCCCCGATGAAATAATCCACAAAGCTCCGTTCCTTTCCGATGCGGAAAACCGGCGCCGTGAGGTTTATTTTCTCGTTGTTACGGCTTCGTATCAGATGCGGCGCGTCGAGACTCCCGCCGTCCAAATCCTCGGTCGAGCCGACGGCGGCGGCGTTCAGCACGACCGTTTCCCCGAAGCTCACTTGCCGGCGCGGCTCAACAGCCTCCGGCCCCGCCGCCGTCTGATACGCCTGAACGGGCGCCTGCTGCGGGCGCGGCGCCGCCGTCCGAATGGGCTCGGCATACGCCCGCCCCGCGGCTTCCCGCGCGCGCGGCTCGGGCGCTTCGCCCTGTCTCACCGGCTCCGCCTCCACTCCGGGGACGGCAAAGCCGGCGTTCGGCGCGGCCGGGACGTTTTTTATCTGACGCGGCGCTCGCTTGCTTTCCGGATTTTCCGGTTTTGCGCGCCGGGGCGCGCCGCCTTCGGCCTTTATCGCTTTTTTGGCTTTTTGGGCGTTATAAAGCTCTTTATTCTCTTTGCTGTAATGGAGCAAAAGCTGAAGCAGGGATATGCTTTTTTCCTCGGCGCGCGGCGCCCATTCCCGCTCCTGCCGCCGCGCCGGGGGCGCGGGCGGCGGCGCTGCGGGCCTCGGCGTTACAGGCTGCGGCGTCACGGGCGGCGGAGCGTATACCGGCTGACTATCCGCACGCGCCGGGGCGGGAGAGACGGCGGGCGTCGGCGGAGACTCTGAAACGACCGGCGGCGGAGGGATATATTGCGGAGCCGGGACGTACCGCGGCTCCGCGGACGCGGGCGCGCGCTCCGTTTCGTTTTGCAGCCGCTTGACCGCCGCGCCGAAATCGGCGAGGGAGAACGCGGCGGCGCCGTTTAACAGGCTTATCAGCTCCGCGACGTATTTGTTGTCTTCCTCCGGGGCGTATTGGCTGCCGAACAGGATTTCTTTGAAAAACGCCGGTATATCCGGCGCGGGAGCGTCTGCGTTGTTACCGATCGGCAGGCAGATCATCAACGTCTCATACGTCGTGACGTCAGTAAATATATACTCGCGGTCGAGGATGAGCTTTGACGCGTCGAGCATATATTCCCCGGCCTCGGCTATCGCGTCGGCGACGCCGCCGAACACGCCGAGCAGCCGTTTTTTCGTGACCTCGCCCGTGAAGAATTTGCCGGCGGGGATTTTTGCGGAGATGTTGTATTTCAGATATCTGTGCTCGTCCATCCGGGTGAACAGAACGGGCGCCAGGCCGCGTATCTTGTTGTTGGAAAGCATACCGAGGCTTACGGAATCGATCACGTCGTCCGCGGAGAGATGATATACGAGATATGTGCTCGCCCCCTGCGTTTCAAAAGAAAATTCCATAGCCGCCTCCCGTTCAGTGATTGAATTTATACAATTTCAAAAGCTCCCAATCGCCGCCGCCGCGGACGAACGCACAGCCGCGGCTGTTGAAATCCTTCGCGTCCTCGAAGCTATTCTCTATCGCGAGCTGCTTTTCGGCGTCGATAAAGCCCCACTTGCCGTCCGTTTTGACGGCGGCGAAGCCGTTTGAAAAGCTGCGCGCCGCGTCGTATTCCGGATCTATGAAATACTTGCCGTCCGTATCGATAAAGCCCCATTTGCCGCCGGATTTTACCGCCGCGTATGTCGCGTCGTTAAAAAGCCGCGCGTCCTCGAATTTCGTTTCCGTTACTTTCCGGCCTGAGCCGTCGATGAGATAATATCCGCCGTTTTCCAGCACAAAAAGCCTGTCGCTTCTGTATACGGCGCCCTTTTCATCGCGAACTACGCCGTCGTATGTATCGGGGGTCAGCGCCGCTCCGTCGCCGCCGAGCACGCTCCATTTTTCGCCGCGCCTTACGGCGACCGCGCCGTTCATAAACGACGACGCTTCGTCAAAGCCCCCGACTATCAATTCGTTGTCGCCGTTGTACAAATCCCAGGCGTCGCCGTTATACAGCGTGTATACGCCGTCCTCTATGCAGCCGAGCTTTCGGACGTTTTCGACGCCGAGCGCGGTTTTTTTCTTGTTGCCCGCCGTGTCGATGAAATAGGCCTGCATTTCGCCGTCGAGCACCGGCGCGAGGTCTTGCCTGAACGCGCCGACCTCCGCGAACCGGGATTTTACGACCCGCCTGCCCTCCTCGTTCACGAAGCCCCACGCGCCGTTTGTCATAACAGCGCAATAGCCGCCGCCGAAAACGGAAACGTCCTCGTAGCCCCCGTGGAAGAAGTACAGGTCGTCGAGCTCCTCCATCAGCTCGGCCAGCGGCTCCGTGGGCGCTCCGCGCTTTTGCATAGTGTCGAAAAGCTGGAAGCAGGCGGCGTAATCCTTGGCCTGCGCGAAAATCTCCATCAGGTACAGATATACCTCGGAGCTTTTGGGGTAGTCGCCGAGCATTTCATAGCCCCAATTGACGGCCTTGTCGAGCTCTCCGCCGTCGCGGTAAAATTCGGCGATCTCCATTTGGAGCTCAAACGAATTTCTGATCTCCAGCGTTTTGCCGTAGCTCTCGGCTGCGTCCACGATTATCCCCTGCCGGGCGTACAGGCGCGCGGCTTCGAGATTTTCTTTATATTGATCCTCAATATCGGCGTTCGAGCCGTAGATCATATATACGGATACGGCGAACAGCGCGATCAGGACCGCGGGAACAAGCAGCTTATAACGCTTCATACACTCCGCCCCCCGCGCCTATCTGCCCGTGATGAACACGGAGACGTATGTGCCCGCCATTATCGCCGGGGCGAACGGTATCATATCCCGGCGCGTCTTCTTTTTCGCCGCCAGCAGGACAACAGAAATAATGAAAGAGACTATCAGCGAAAGGAACACCGCGCTCCATATCCCGTCCAGTCCCAGCATAAGCCCCATCACGATAAACAGCTTGACGTCGCCGAAGCCGACGGAGTTTTTTATCGCCAGCCCGCACAGCAGCGCCGCCCCCGCCAGCGCCGCGGCGGCGATAAGCTCCGAGCCGGCGCGCGCCCATACACCCTCGCTCTCAAACGCAAGCTCGAACGCGAATATGACGGCGCGGCAGGCGCAGCCCGCGAGTATGAACAGATTCGGTATCCTGAAGGACTTATAGTCCGCGCAGGCGACAGGCCACAAAAGGCTGAGCAGGCAGACTCTTTTTATATTGAACAGAAAAGAGTTGCCCTCGTACAGCAGCGGCAGGGCCGCGGCTATTCCCACGCATAAAAGCGTCATAACGGCGCCGAAAACGAGCGTCTTTTTTGAAACCGGCGCCGAACCGGCGTCTTCACTCGAGGCTCCCGGTTCCCGTTTTTGCCGCGCGAAATCGCGTTTCAGCAGGAGCCAGCCCGCGCCGCAGAACGCCAGCGCCGACAGGCACGTCGGTATCACCATTAAGCCTCACCGCCTTTCTCGCGCTACGCCGCGTCTTCCGCCTTTTCGTCCGGCTCCGTTTCGGCGGTCTTCTCGGTAGGCGAGCCGTAGCCCGTTTTGACCTCGACCGTTACCGTGCGCCCGGACGCGCTTTGCGACCGTTCAAATTCCTCGGCCGCCTTTTTCGTCGTCTCCAGATCGGCGTTGTCCGGGACGACGAGAATGATTTTATAAATTCGCGTGGCTTCCTGCGACTTGAACGTCTTTTCCTTGTTGTCGTCGGAACGGTCCTTTACCTTGACGTCCTCGCCCATCCTTGAAATTTTACCGCGCATATCGTTGAAAACATCGTAAAGCCTGCTTTTTATCGCGGATTCCTTCTTATAGCTCTCCCCGTACATCGATGTGACCTGGATAAACTGATTTTCCGCCTTGTCATACCCGTCAAAGCCGTTTCCGTCGGACGTGTATGTGAAACCGGCTTTTTCGAGGTCTGTGATCGTTTTTCCCCGTTCGAGCTGCGGCAGATCCCATACGCTGCCGCCGGTCCCGAGCTTTGCCCTCGCCATCCGCACCCCGGAGACTCCGTTTCCCCACGCGGCGGTTTTGGCGCACTGTGTCACCGTAAAATGAAAGTCGAAATCCAGCAAGCGCACGACCTCGATATCGTATGTGACGACGAGCTGAATCTCGTCGCTTTTGCCGTAGGTCATCAGCGTCGAGCCGTCGAAGTCCAATCCGTCGAGCCCGTCCCGAATTCTGTAGCGCCTTAAAAACTTGTCCGCGTCGTCCTTCGGGGATTCGATCAGGTTCTTCTGCATAAGAGCGCGCGCCATAAGCTGCCCCAGCTTGTTTTTGCCCGCCTCCAGCGCTTCCTCCCCGGCTAACTTTGCCATACCGATTATGAAGGTCTTCGGGTCTTTCAATTCCTCTTTATACGTCGCGGTCAGTCCCTTGACCGTCGTCCCCGCGATCCCGGCGGAATCGGCTATCTCGCCGAAGCTGCCGGCGTCGAGGCTGCTTTTCGAGTCCGACAGGGCGTCGAGCACCGTTCCGACTCCGTCGATCGTCTCGACGGCCGTCGCGCGGCTTCCGGCGGTCTCCGCGTTGAGCGCCGCCTGAGCCTTGTCTATGCTGAATTTATAGTACAGGAAAGAGTACTGCGACAGCTCCTTCGCGGAGGAAGCCAGCGACGAGCCTATCTTGGCCTGAATATAACAAATGTTCACAATGGACAACAGCGTGAAAATCGCGAAGATGAACGCCGCGAGCGAAATTGTCGCTTCCATAACCACCGCTCCGCGTTCTTCGACCACCGCTCCGCGCTTTTCGACCGCCGCTGCGCTCACGTTTCCGCCGCTCCGACGTTTGATCGTGTCCGCCTCCTTTCTCATCTCGTCTCATCTCGCGCCCCGTCCCGCGCGCCGTTTTTCGCTTCCGGTCAGGCCTCGCGCGGTTCCTCATCCCTGTTTATGACATTATACGACCTTTGAAAGGCAAATGCAAGAAAAAATTTTTATTTTATAGAACGATTTTACGCTTCCTGAAATTTTATCCCTTTCTCGGCGGCGAACTGCGCGGCGTAGGAGTCCGGCGAGGCCACGATGATTACGTTGGGGGAGTTTGTAAACGCCTCCACGCCGATGATTTTAACGGAATCGGGGATTGCACAATATTTAAGCGCGGGGCAGTTTGCTAAAGACGCGCCTTCAATCTCCGTCATCTCGGAAGGTAGTTCGATTTCTTCCAATCCAGTCGAAAAAAATGTTGATCCTCGTAATACGCTCAGATTATCTGGCACATCAATTTTTTTAAGCTCCTCGCATCCGGAAAACGCAGTCGGTTCGATCATTGTAATTGAATCGGGCAAATATATGTTTGACAGACTATTGCAAATCATAAACGCTTTTTCGCCAATTTCGATTAGCGCCTCGCCCTTAACATAAACCGTTTCCAATTCGGTACACCCTAAAAAGGCCTCCTTTCCGATTCTGGTGACGGTTTCGGGAATAACAACTGCCTTCATATCCTCCATTGCAAAAGCTCTTCCCGCAATCTGCGATACCTCTTTTCCATCGATCATTGACGGTATGACAAATATCTCAGAGTCTCCGTTACGGTTTAATATACGGAGGTTTCCATCTACCTCGTTGTAGCTGTATGCGTCTGCGGGATCCTCCGGCAGCGCGAGCAGCTCTTCCTCCGTCAGGGCAAAGGCCGCTCCGCCCGTTTCGCCGGGCGTTTCCGCTTTCGGAACTTTTTCATCCGAAACGATTTCAGTTCCCGCGGGCGGCGGCAAGTCCGGCTCACCCCCGGCGTCCGCCTGTTTTCCGCACCCCGCCGCCGCCGTCAGCAGGAGCAGCGGCGCGAGTATGCCGGCGATTTGTTTCTTTTTCATTTTTGACCTCCGAATAATATTATATTATGAAAACGCGCCGGCGCCGGCGCGCGTTCAGCGAAGCGAGCCGCGCGCTATGAGTAACCGCGCGAGGTTTTGTACTCGAACGTACACCAGTCCGGCTTGTCCTTCGGGTTCCCGCTGAAGCCGGACGATATCGGCAGCGCCAGCATGAGCGGCTTCACCCTGACCGTCGCCTTGAAATCAAAATATACCTTGGCGTTCGACAGCTTGTACTCGCCTCCCGGAACGTTTTTATGGATTATGTGATTCATATTCGTCTGGATCACGTTCCCCACGCGCGTGTACATCTGCGGGGAATAATCCTCGTTCCCGAACGCGAGCAGCAGGAAAATATAAAGGTAATTGCCGTACGTGAGATGAAAGCCCCGCAGACCGTCGCTCTCCTTCACGCTTGTGCCGCCATCCATACCCGATGAAGAAAAAGCAATTGCCCATTCGTTATCAGGGCGCCCGTCGCTTTCCGACGTTTTTATAAATTTGACCGGCAACCCGGCTTTCAGCATAGCTATATCATTGGCGCTTTCAGCCGCGATAAGAACTAAAATGAGTATTGCTTTTATCAAAGGCTCAGGAACAATGCCCCCGGTAGCAACCGATATTGCACTGGCAACGGCTTCAATAGATGCCGCTGTCGGGTCGGTCGGATTGTTCCAAAAAAACGCAAAGCCGCTCGGGGTATTCAGAAGATAGCGGATCACGTACATCGACGTCAGCGCGGCGTTGACGTTCTCCTTGCTTGTCCCCTTGCCGTAAAGCAGGTATTCGCACTCCGCGCCCAGCGCGTAATTGTGGAACGAGTAAATCATTTTTGTCGTCAGGGATTTGTTGTAGGAGTCCTTGGGGTCGATGCTGAGCCAGGTTTTCGGCGTTGACGCCGAGCCCTGGACGGAGGCATATGCGGCGCTGTGATTTGACAGCGTTATTTGGTTCCCGTCGTACTTGCCTTCCAAAAGCTTATACTTCCCCTCATTTTCATAACTGTAATAGCTGAACATATTGACGGCGTATTCGGCGGCGAAAAGCGAATCGCGGCGGTTTTTCAGCTCGCCCCCGAAATCCTTCGCCAGCCCGACGGCGAGGTCCACAAGGCTCCCCAGTCCCTCGCCGAGGCCGAAGGCGTCGCCCGACGCGGCTATATTGTTCTCCGTCACGCCCTCCGCGGTCTGCTCCTCATTCGCCTTGTCCTTTCCCATGCTCATATATTCCTTGTATTTGCTGTCCCCGGCCGCTTTGTTGTCGGTTTTTCCGCCGTCAAATTTCGATACCATCCAGCCGTACATCGGGTTTTGCGGCGCCGTCAGATCCGGGGCGTTCGTCGCGTTGAGAACGACCGTGACGGCGGGGTCCGCCGCCGGGGTAAAGCTGAAGGACGAGTCTGTATACGAATCCAGCTCGCTTTTCGTCTGCTTGATCGACGCCGCCCTTATCCCGGACGCGCTTTTCGCCGTCGCCGCGTCGGTTATGTCCTTTATTTTTCGGCCGCCGTACTTCATTTCGTCCAGCTCCGCTATGAGGCCGTCGTAGAGGGCCTTCATATCCGTAACGCGCGTTTTCAGCTCGTCTATGCCGGCCTCCGAAATTTCGTCCGGGCCGAGCTGCCGGCCCGCCTCCGTGTCTCCGTTTTTGATATCCGTGATCTCCCGGCTGTCCGTCTCGCCCATTTCCGTCACGGAGGTTCCCGCTTTGTCCTCCCAGACGTCAAACGCGCTTTTATACTCCCGGAGCTCGTCTTTCATACTGTTCAGCGTTCCGGCGACGCCGTCAAGCTTGTCGCTGAACGCCTTCAGGCTCGACCTGTCGGAGCTTATCTCGCTGTAAATATCCATTACCGTCCGGTTTACCGTTTTGCCGTCTATCTGATGCAAGGCCGGGTCTATCGCCTCTTTGTTTTCCCTCGCCGTCGATATCCGCTGCATTATCGCGATGTATTTCAGATATTTATCGGAGGAGCCTTCGTCGCCCGCGGACGAGAGCACGGAGCTGTAAATGCCCATCACCTGCGAATATAATGTGTAATAATGCTCGTAATACGACTTTTCGGAGTCCGCGCCGTCGTAGCCCGCGTAGGACGTCCCGTTCAGCGAAAAACCGCCGGACGCGTCGTAAACGCCCTCCGCCGCGTCCTCGCTCATGTACGAAAAGGCGTTTTCGAGCCTCATATAATACGTCAGCAGAGTGCTCGAAGCCGTATCCAGCGCGCTTTGCCTGATAATTACGGCGTTGTAGTTTTGCGCCCAGTATTGAATATCGTATATTCCGCTGTTGTATTCCGGGAACGCGTTTTCAAGCTGCGTTTTCGCGTTTTTGTACGACGTTATCGCCCGCGCCGTGTTCGTGATCAGGCTTCGCAGCTGACCCAGGCCCGCCGTTGTCTCGCCGTCATAGTCGTCGGCGTAAAAATCCGACAGGCGGTATACCGTTTTTCGTACCTCGCTTATCGAGCCCGTGTTGAACAGGTCCTTTACAAACGCCTCGTGCAGCTTTTTGAACTTTTCCCGGTACGAGTTCAGGTGGTCGGCGATATCCTGGAGCTTCTCTTTCGACGGCGAGAGCTCCTGATACGCTTTCAGCTTTACGTAGATGCCGTAGGCTTTTTCCATAAGCGCGTTTTCCGCCTCGTAATACCCGCGCTTTTTCTCGGCGAGCTCCTGATCGTCCTTCGCGTGCTCCAGCGCGGAGCTGTTGTCGCCCAGCTCCTTCAGGAAATTTGACGTGATATTTATCGGCGCGCGGTATTTCATAAACTCGACGAGCTGGTCCTTGACGACCGTCGGATTGGCGAGGTCGGCGTCCGCGACGGGCGTGATCGCCTCCGCAAGGTCGGTTTTTATCTCGGTTTGCAGCAAATCAGCGACGTCGTCCCCGCCCGCCAGCGCCCTTATGCTCGAAATAAGCGTTTTCGATTCCTCGTCGCTTAGCCCCTGCGATTTCAGCATACGGGCGAAATACCCGGCGGAGCTCTCGTAAAACTCCTCGATATTCTGGCAGGAGGCGACGAGGCCGTAATAGTCGTTCAGGTCAAAATCGTAATGGGTCAGCAGGGAATTTAGCGCCAAGTCCCCGGCGGACTCCACAAGGTTTTTCGCCAGCCTGACGCGGCTCAAATCCACAAACAGCGACGTGAACGCGATGCACGGCACTAAGACTATCGACAGGAAAACCGATATCGCCCCCCGCGACGCGCCGCGGCTCCGGCGGCTCATATGCGGGCGGGGGATAAACCGCCCGGTTTTTTGCCTGCGCCAAAGCTTTTTCATTTGACAAATTGCTCCTTCGCCTTGTCTATGGAGTTTTTAATTTTCGCCTTGCCCTCGTCAAATTTTTCTTTCACGCCTGTCTGCTCTAAATAGTCCTCGGCCATATTAATGTTCCGCATAAATTCCGGCACGTCCGTCACGGCGGCCTCCGCGTGCGTCGTGACCTTTAGGATGAAAATGTCCTTTGCCCCGAGCAGCTTGACCGGCACCGGGACGCGGTACTCCAAATCCACTGAAAACGTCGAATACACGACGTTGTTGTCAAACGTTATCACCGTTTCGGACGGCTCGGGCTTCATACCGGAGAAAAGCCCCGTGCTGACGTTGCCGAGCCGTGTTTTCAAATCCTCCTCGATCTTGCTTTTTACGCTTGCCATACCGGAAAAGTATCTGTACGGCGCGATGTAATCCGGCGAGTGCTTCAGCGTGTCCTCAAACTCAGGGAGCGCGCCGGTCTCGTCGACGTAGCCGAGCATCGGGTCGGCGCAATAGGCCGCCCCGTTCAGCGTCACCTCCGTGACTATCGCCTCGACCTTGCATTTTTCAAAGTAGGCGTTCCCGATAAAAATCAGCAGAAAGATCACGAGGAACGTGACGGGAAACACTATCGTCGCTTCTATCACGACGAGGCCGTTTTCATTTTTCAGCTTTCGCATTTGCCCGTCCTCCGTTTTTTCGGCTTTTGCCGGCTTTCGTGCAAGCCGACTGGAACGCCCGCGCCCGCGGGAGCGAAATAAATACCCGCGCGACGCAAGCGTCCCGGACTCTGCGCGTTTAGGCGGGGGGAGGAGCAATGGCATTATCCGCGGTACTATTGACTTGGTTGAACAGCCTGTTCAGCAAATTCGAGATATTATTACGGAAGATGATCGCCAGCACGATCGCGATGCCGATCAGCACGACGATCGCGACGATGTTGACCTCGCCGTCTTCCTTTGTGAAAAACTCCCGAAGCCTTGCCTTTGCCAACACGGCGAATATTGCGAGTCTGTTTAACATATCTGCGCGTCTCCTTTCTTCAAGCTTATATATAAAGACAACGGCTTACGCCCCGATACTCGCGAATATCGGCACGATCACCATTATCAGTATACCTACGAACATAAGGCTGATGGGGATCAGCAGCTTGCTCGCCGCCTTTTCCCCCTGCCGTCTGACGTTTTGCTTCTTCGCCGCCCAGACCTCCTTGCTTTGCTCCTTGAGCATAAAGGCCAGCTCGCTGTTGCCCTTTACAAGGCCCTGGACGAGCGTGGACGTGAATTTCTTGATCTCCGGGATGACGCACCTCACTCCGAACTCGAACAGCGCGTCCACCTCCGCCTCGCCGTTTTTCATCTCGTCCACCGCCCGCTGCATTTCGAGATACAGCGTCGCCGTACCTGTGTACGCGACCTCCTCCCATGCCTCCCGCAATATCATACCGGCGTTCGTCAGCAGCGCGAGCTTTGAGATGACCTCCGAAAAATCCCTCAGCATTTCCTCCGAGCGCTTCAGTATTTTCTTTTCCGTCACGGTACCGAAATAGTAGTAGGCCAGCCCGGAGAAAATCAGCATGACGCCGAGCGCCGCGACGTGGTTCGCGAGCCCGTAGAGCACGAAGGCGAGGACCGCGACCGTCAGCGCCATCGTGAGCTTTTGCGCGTAGACGACGCGTAGATAATAGTCCGCGTACCGCTCTCCGTACAGCACGGACACCTCGCGGCGCAGCTTCCTGTCGCTCTTTGATTTATACGGGTATTTCACGGCCTCGATGAGCGCGAGCCCGACGAAATATATCTCCTTCAGCGGATATTCCTTTTCCACTAACGGCTCGAACAGCACGGCGCTGCGATAGCCCTTGACATACAGCCCGAGCCACGCCGCCAGCAGCAGCGCGCCTATCCCGAATATGACGTAATTTGCGAGCGTGAGCATAAGACCGCGTACACCTCCTCTATATCTTGATATCCAAAAGCTCTTTGCCGATGAAATGCGCCGCGGCGAACAGCGCGGCGGCGGCCGTCGTCGATATTAGCCCCGCTACAGTTGTGAAATTCCGCGCGAAATCGGGGCTCATCAGCTTTATCATACCCACGAGGGCTATCGGCATAACGACCATAATGCTCTGCTCGGTCTTGTTCGCGGTGACGACGGTCTCGATATCCTCTTTTATCTCTAACTTGTCGGAGAGCACCTCGTGCGCGCCGCGTATCGTGTCCTTGATATTGCCGCCCTTCCGGAAGCAGACCCTGAACACGTTCGCAAAGCTCAAAATATCGTCGATGCCGCTCCTGTCCCCGAAATCGCTTAAAAGCTCTTCAATATCAGCGTTGTTCGCCATACCGGACAGGATTATTTGCAGCTCGCGCAGGATATAGGCGTCCTCCTCGTACTGCACCTTCAAGTCCTCGCTGACGGCGGCGAACGAATCCGGCACGTTTTTTCCGGCGCCGAGCGAGGTGTTCAGCGCCTCCAGCATATCCCGGAACTGCGCGGTGAGCCTCCGTTTTCTTTTCGCGATTATCTGCCCCGTTCTCATCGGGAGGAATTTTATCCCCGCGATAAGGCCTCCGGCGCCGCAAAACAGCGCGTTTGAAAAATACGTTATCTCCGTCGCCTCCCCGAATTCGTCCTTGCCGATGCCGCCGTAAAACAAATAGCCGACGGCGGCGCCGACCGCGAAGGCGAGCAGGAAATACGCCGCCTTTTCGAGCGGGCTCATATAATAGACCCTGTAATTGACCGCCTTTATATTTGTCACGGAGCGGTAATACGCGGGCTCGCGCGGCGCCTTCGGTCCTTTTGTGAGCAGTCCCATTTTCGATTCCCCTTTTTTTGCTTGCCGTTTATATTTCGGCGTTTATGCCCGCAAGGCGCAGCTTCAGCGTATTTTGAAGCGGGTTTTCCGTCCGGCGCAGGCTTCCGGAGACTTTTTCGAGGGACGAGTGCTCGTCCTCCTCGAACGCGTACAGCGGATTCAGTTTTATTTCGCCCTGCTCGCAGCCGAGCACCTCGGTGATCTCCATCGTCCGCCTCGAATGGTCGCGCAGGCGCGAGAGGTGGATTATCATATCGAGCGCGGAGGCCGTCTGCTGGCGTACCGCCTCAAGCGGCAGCCCCGCCGAGCCTTGCAGCACCATAGTTTCAAGGCGGCTTAGCATATCGTGCGTGGAATTGGCGTGCCCGGTGGACAGCGAGCCGTCGTGCCCCGTGTTCATCGCCTGCAGCATATCAAGCGCCTCCGCGCCGCGCACCTCGCCGACGACGATGCGCTCGGGGCGCATACGCAGCGACGCTCGGATGAGGTCGCGTATCGTTATCTGCCCCGCTCCGGCGGAGTTGGCGTTTCGCGTCTCAAGACTGACGAGGTTGTCTATCCCCTTTATTTGCAGCTCCGCGGAGTCCTCTATCGTGATGACGCGCTCGGATTTCGGGATAAAATCGGAAAGCGCGTTCAAAAACGTGGTCTTGCCGGAGCCCGTGCCGCCGCTTATGAAAATATTGTACTTCGCCTGTACGAAAAGCCTCAGCTTGTCGGCTATCTCCCGCGTGAGCGAGCCGTATTCTATCAGCTTTTCGACAGTCATAGGCGTTTTGGAGAACTTACGTATCGTCATCGTCGGCCCTCCGAGCGCTATGGGCGGAAGCACGACGTTCACGCGCGAGCCGTCCGGAAGCCGCGTATCCACTATCGGGTTCGCCTGGTTGACCTCTCTCCCGGCGAGACCGACTATGCGCTGTATGACGTCCTCTAACCGGCGCTGGCTTTCAAACTGCCGATCTAACTTTATAAGCGCGCCGTCCTTTTCGATAAAAACATTCTCGTGCCCGTTTATCATGACCTCGGTGACGGAGTCGTCCGCGAGTATGCCGTCGAGCAGCCCGAAGCCGCGTATGGAGCTGTATATCTGCCGCACCATCTCCACCGCGGTCTCGATAGGGCAGTACTCAGAGCCGATGCGCCGGCGCACGAGCTCCTCTGTTTTTTCCTCAAGCTCCTCGTCGCTTATACTGCTGAGCGGCAGGTTATCAGCTATGTATTTTCTTACGTCGGCAATTATTTCCCGTTCTCTTTCGGGCAGCATACCGTTTCCGCCTTTCCCAAAAAACTTTTACGGGCCCGCGCCCCCTACGCCTCCGCCACGGCGAATTTGCGGAACACGCCGAGCCCGACAAGCTGTTCTACGACCTGCTCCGGCGCCGCGCGCTCGTATTTCGGCGCGCCGCCGAGCGTTTTTATCCCGTCCTCCGTCATCCTGCCGGTCTTGTTGCTGAATTTATTGTAGAAAAGCGCCACGCGAGGCAGCAGCGCTATATCCGCGCTTTGCTCGATGAGCCCGAGCGCCCTGTACGCCCGCGTGAGCTTCATATTTGAAATTTCGGAGCCGTCGGACACCAAAACGATCTCCGTCGCCAGACGGAAAACCTCCATCGCGTTGCCGCCGAGCGAAAAATCGACGTCGATAATTATGCCGTCGTATATCCCGGAGAGCTTCAGCTCCGTTATCAGCCGCCGCGTCTCCTCGGCGTTCAGCTCAGCCATATCAAGCGCCGTTTCCGGCGGCGAATAAAAAAACACGCCGGAGGCGTCTCTCTTAGCGCCGCTTTCAAGCTTCAGCCGCAGCCCCGATTTTTTGCTTTTCAACGCGAAAATGACGTCGCCGAAGCTTGTCTGCCCCTCGCCGGAGAAAAACGGCGCCGAGCCGCCGAACGCCTCTAAATTGAGATACAGCGTCCTCTTTCCGCCGAGCGCGAAGCTCCTGGCGCACGCCGCGGCCGAGGACGAGCTGCCGACGCCGCCCGCGGGAGAGGCGAACGCGACGACGCGCACGCTTGAGCCGTCGTCAGCCCGTATACCTATCGCCTCCGAAACATTTTCAGAGTAGATATCGAGCGCCGCCCTGTAAATAGCGTCGATCTTTTGATATTTGCATATCGCGGGCCGGTCGCCGTAGGTCTCGACGGTCGGCGATTCGACGAAATACGCGAAGCCGCAATTGCGCGGAAGCCTCTTAAAATCTATATCAAAGGCGCTGTCGGCAATGAAAACGTCGATCCGCGCGCTTTCCAGCCCGTCAAGCGCGGCGGCGGCGTCCGTAAACGAATAAATCTCAAGTTTGTCCGGAAATCTGGCCGTCAAAGAGGCCGTTATGCGATCCAGATAATTTTTGTCGCCGTCGAGAAGCGTCAGCTTGATTTTCATATTTCATCGCCTTCCCATTATTTATTATTAAGGGATATTATAACTGATTTAGCGGTATTTTGTCAAATATATTTTGCGAAAAAAGTCGCTTTTCGGCGAAAAAAGAGCCCGCGGTGCGCGGGCTCCCGTCGCTTCATATCGAGCCGCGCCTTGCGGCGCAGGCAAGTTTTATTGCGGGCTTCGTTTCTTTATCGAAAAACTTTTTTCGCCCGCGCGGCGGGGAAGGTGACTGCAAAGGCGTATTATCAGAAACAAGCTATCAAATAGACAGAAAATCTGCCGGGGTCAGTATGAACGCTTCATCGGAGTAGTGCTTCTTGTTCCCCGTCACAAGGTAGGCTCCCGCGCTTTTTGACGTGTCATAGAATATGCGGTCGTCCTCGTCAACCATGTAATGGGCGCTTGGCGTCGGTTCTATCCGCGCCCCGTGTTCCTGAATGGCTTCGAGCACCTTTGACGCTTCTTCTGCCGGGATTTTCAAATGCGGCCTGAACAGGACATCGCAGTATTCCGCAAGGATTTTCGAGCTGTACACCACTTTCAGGTTTTCCGTCAGAAACATCCTATATATCTTCGCCGGATTGCCGAGCGGCGAAAGCAAAGCGGAAACAAGGATATTCGTGTCAAGCACTACGGAAACGCCCGTCATACATCGGCCTTTGCCTTGCGTTCTCTGCGAACCGCCGCGATTTCCGCGTTGATGTCGTCCATCGTCATCTTGTCCGTTCCGTTCCGGACGGACGCTTGCCAGATACGCTCCGAAGCCGCCATCGCTTCCGCCATTGTCACCCCGCGCCCGCCGTCCGCCGCGTCCAGAGAAATCTCGAACGGTATTCTCTTTTGCCTTACAGCCTGACGCACAAATACGATGATCGCCGTGGTCAGGTTCATTCCGAGGGCGTTGAAAACCATGTCGGCCTCGTCCTTCAAGCCGCGGTCTATCCTGATGCTCAAATTTGTTGTTTCAGCCATTTTGTTTCACTCCTTTATGCGTTATGCTCGTATTGTAACAGAATGTCTTTGCAATGTCAATACGCGGCACAATATATTTTGTGCAATATCAGATGTAAAAATTCTGTTCGCAAAAACATATCGTCTCCCAACCTTAAAATTCGGAAAGCTTCCGCTCTTTGCGCTGAAAATTTGCTATTATGAAATTAACGTCCCGTAGGGGCGGGCCTGCGGGGTATCGGTTTCTATAGGTCTATATCCATAAATTATCAAGTCAACGACGCAATAAGGAGAGCGGAACACAATGAATACACACAAAACTTTTGGCGGAAAAATCCTCGCCCTGCTGCTGACTGCGGTAATGACGCTCGCGCTGATGCCGCTGACGGCGGTTCCCGCGTATGCGGAGGGCGGCAGTGTCACCACCGAAGCCGACCTCATCTCCGCGCTGCAAAGCGGAACGGCGTCCACCATCACGCTGGGCGGCAACATCACGCTATCGAGCCAAACAGTCGACATGGGCGCAAGCCACACGATTGAAACAGGCGGCTTTACCCTCACCGTATCCGGCGGCGAAAACTACTCGACCGGCGGGAGAATCGACTTGAAGACACATACATTGACGTTAAACGGAAATGCCGTTATAGAGAGTGTTCAGGGCATACGTTCCGCGAACGGAATGCTGAACCTCGAAAATGTTACCGCGACACTTAAAATCGCCAACAGCATATATGCGGGAACGGTTAATGTGAATAGCGGCGCAACCGTTAATTTGAACTCAGACAGGAGCGATGGGCTCGGCGGGAGCTTGTTGACGCTGCAAAACAGTACCTATTCGTTA
>JAISAA010000027.1 GCA_031266955.1 Oscillospiraceae bacterium
CCTATTTCATGGTAAACACCCACCATCGCTGTATTGACAGCGACGACCACTTTTGTCCGCGCCTCGGCAAGCGCGGCTCGGATAGCCTCGTAGACTTGCGTTTCGGATTGCTCGGTCAACAGTTGGTTTTGTTCAGTTGTGCTCAATTTGTTGTTATCCATTGCAGTCGGGCTCCTTTGTATTGATCTCGCGGGGCAATAAAATCAAAACAGCTTGCAGGGAATCACCAAAAACACGCCCGATTCCAAAGTGTCTTGAAAGCCAAGCTTTTTATAAAATCCGCTGTTCTTTCTGTCGCATCCTACCAGCCATTCGGAACTGGGAAAATGCTCTTTGCACCTGCACACCAGTTCTTTTCCGATGCCCTTCCCCTGATATTCGGGCAATACAAGCAAATCATAGATGATGGAGCGGAAAATCGTATCGCTGAGAACCCGGACGGCGCCGACCAATTTATCATCGTCCCATGTGGAAATAACCAGCGTGGAGTGACGCCACGATTGCATAAAGCCAGCTTTCAGTTCCTCCGGAAATGGGCCATCATCGGGCGACCACCCCACCGATACAAACAATTTATGCAATTGTTCGATGGGTAAATCTTTTCGCTCATCGTTATAGCTGATGTTCATACGCGCCGTCACCTCTGGCATAAACAAAATGGGTGCCCTTCCGGGTCGATCATCGTCACGTAGCGCTCACCGTCGTATTGCACAGCGGCTTTGGTCGCGCCAAGCCGGATCGCCTCCTCGACGGCGGCGGGTAAATCATCCACCCCAAAATTGAAGTGCATCTGTTTTTGCTGCTTGCCCGGTTCCTCCGGCCAAACGGGCGGGATGTAGTCGAAATCAGATTGCATAAAGTGAACAACTGTTCCATTCTCGGCAAGTAATGCCGTCCAATGAAAATCCGAATCCCAGTCCGTTAACTGTGCATAAAACTCGCGTAGTCTTTTTGTGTCAGGGCAATCAATATTTACGCCGGGATTGGGAATCGTACCATATCCCTTCCGTTCAAAATATAAATCAAATTCAGATTTGTTTTCTTTCCGTTGGCACAGGCAAAACGGGTGCCCTTCCGGGTCAATCATCGTTACAAAAGAATCATCGCCGTATTGCGCAGCGGCTTTGGCCGCGCCAAGTTGGATGGCTTTTTTCACGAAAAGGGGCAAATCATCTACCACAAAATCAAAGTGCATTTGTTTTTGCTGCTTGCCCGGTTCTTCCGGCCAAACGGGCGGGATGTAGTCAAAGTCGCAGCCCATAAACAGCAAACGCAGACCGTTGTCGCAAACAAGGGCTGGCCAACCGTAGGCCTCGCGTTTTTCCCCGCCCATAAGCGAAGCATAAAAATCCCGTGTCCGTTCGGGGGCTGTGCAGTCAATTGATATATCGCCGATTGTGATATTGTTAATCATAGCAACTTTCTCCTTCTTCAATATAAAAGGCTTCTATACAAACATTTTATCACCCGAAACCGAAAAATACAACCGCTTTATTTTCTTTATCGGCGCCTACCGCTGGACTTGTTCATAACATTGTGCTATACTACTTGCGGCGTATCGTTCGTTTTGCCCGTGAGTAACATACAGGGACAGACAAAAGCGGACTCGCAAAATTTGTAAACTGGGGAGGGTATATTATGCACTTAGGTTCAATATATTTGATAGTGAACGATTTTGAAAAAGCAATTTCTTTTTATGAAAAATTGCTTGAGATGCCCGTAACAAGTAGGAATATGAGTCGATTTGCTTCATTCGTTTTTGAGGGTCATCGTATTTCGATTATGAACGGTCATTTTGATACCGACCATCCTGACAAAGTTGTCAATAAGGGCGAATATACAGATTGGGCTGATGACTTGAAAAATATCGCGCTTTCTCCCAACACACATAAGTTTGTTTTGAACTTCTTGGATGAAGATTTGCGGAGAGAGTATGAAAGAGTAAAGAGCTTAAATATTTCTGAAACCCTTACCGGAATCAAATATGTTTACAATGTCAGCCCGTATTACTATTTTCAACTGACAGACCCTGATGACAATGTCATTGAGGTAACAGGGGCCTATACCCCTACGGACGGTGAATTTGATGAATGATTTTATTCAGGAGAATATCTTGTCGTTTTTCAACCGTTCCTTGTCAAGCACATAGCCTTTCATCGCAAAGCCGGCGAGAATGTCCGCCGCCCACGCGCGGAAGCGCACCGCTTTCTCGGAGTTGACCTTGAATCCTACGGCGATAATCGCTTGCAGATTATAGTATTTTCAGTTGTACGTTTTGCCGTCAGTGGCAGTTGTTCGGAATTTCCGAACAACTGTGTCTCGATTTTCTTTCTCAATGTTGAAATCCGCGCGGTTCCGCGTTATAATGTCCATACATCTAAACCGACGAACGCAAACGGAGGGGCATATGGACTTTGACGGCGCCGCGCAGGCTTTGCTCGGGCAGTTCGCCGCGACGTGTAAACTGCTGACCGCTATCGGCAACGAGACGCGCCAGCTCATTATGGCGGTGCTCGCCGCCAGCGGGTGCGAGGGTATGCGCGTGGGCGACATCACCGGGCGGACATACCTCTCGCGCCCCGCCGTGTCGCACCATCTCAAAATCCTGCTCGACGCCGAGGTCGTCGGTATGTTACCGGAGGGGACAAAACACTACTATTACCTCAAGCTCGGCGGCGAGTGGCCGACGCTTGTCTCGCTCATCAACAACATTGAGAAACTCAGAACGGAGGAAATGCAGTGACACTGTACGAAACAATATTCGCCCGCCGGAGCGTCCGGCAGTACGACGCGGCGCCGCTCGACGCGGATCCGCTGGCTGAAATTCAGAACTATATCGGCGGCGCAAAGCAGCTCCCGGGACAGTCCGCCCAGTTTGAGATCGCGGACGCGGACAGGCTCAAGGGCGGTTTCGCCCCTCACGCGATCTTGGCGTTCGCCGGCGACAGCGACTTATCGCTCGTGAACGTCGGCTATACGCTGCAAGGCGCGGACTTATGGTTGCAAAGCATCGGCTACGGCAGCGTTTGGTGCGGTATGGCATCGCCGAAAGAGCAAGCGCCGGATTACCGCATCCTGCTCGGCTTCGGCAAGACGGACGTTCCGCTGCGCCGAGGCGAGGGCGATTTCAAGCGGAAGAAAATCTCGGATGCCAGCAACGCCGATAACGCCGTCGCCCGCGCCGCGAGGCTCGCGCCGTCAGCCGTGAACTTTCAGCCGTGGAGGCTGGTTTTCGAGGACGGCAAGGTAACTGTCGCGGCAAACGTGCGCGGCGTCGGCAAGCTCCTTCCGGGGCGGCTGTACCTATACGACCTCGGCATCGCGCTCAAACACGTCGAGGTCGCCCTTGAACACGAGGGCAAAACGGTCACGTCGTTCACGCCGCGCGGGAGCGGGAAAACCTTTGCGGTGGAAGCGGCTTTCTGAGCGGCGCCGTCTATGAGGCTTTGCCGTCCGCGTAGAGACGGGTCAACTTATAAATTCCATCATACGCCGAATATCGTCGGAAATCGTGCCGCATTTGCCTTTTTCTATTAAAAGATTCTTCCCGGTCATAATATACGACGGGAACACGCGGATGCCGCCCCAGTAATATTCGTTCACGCGTATGTAGCCCGTTGGTTTTGACGGTATGACGTTCTTCTTTGTCCTCGCCTTTGTTATCATATTGAACGCCTTTTTCGCCACGTCGCCCATAAGCATGATGGCCTTTAGGTTCGGGAACAGCGCGAGCTCGGCTTCCAGCAGCGGGAGCTGCGCTTTGATGACTTCGGGATCAGCCGTGTAGCTTTCTTTCGGGGTTTTCAAAGCGGCGGTGATATAGATGCCCAGATCAAGGACGTCGCGCATACTTTTAACGGGTACGCCCGCGCCCTCGAATAAACCGAATGCGGTCCTCCTGTTTTCCGGGTCACGAGCCGCGCTGTAAAACCAGTCGTCCGGATTTTTCGGCACCACTTCATTGATCATAACGGCTTTCACGCTTTGCGGGCCAATTTCACAGTCGGGGAATTGCAGAGCTTCGGCAACAAGCCCGGCTTTTGTTGCAATTTCGGTTAAGTGATTTTTGATATTCATATGTTTTGCCTCCTGTTTTATGATTTAATTTCCGTACCGCCCTTTTACATAAGGCAGTATCGCCCATGTCACATCATCGGCCGATATACTCCTTGATACGCCGTTCCTATCATTTTATTAAACTATTTCAAATAGATGTTCGCAATATTTTTCACCGCCGGAACTGATGGGTGAAGATACGGTTTCAATAAGGCGCAGCTTCACGCCGAGACTGTTTTCGGAATGGTATTTTATATGTCCGCTGCAACAACCGCAATATGTAAGGGAAACTGTTTGCGGTTTCTGCAATTTATTTATTATCGGGCATACACACATATACTTTCCGTTTTCTTCAAAATGCCAAAATACACTCAGCGTTCCATCGCCGTTTAATCTGATGCGAGGGGATTCATTCATACCCATTGCGTTTAGTATCTTGATACGTTCTTCGATTGGTTTACCTTTTAGTTTCAGCCAAATTTCGGGGTGTTCATCCTTGCTGCAACCCTGTTCCTCCATAACAGACAGGATTTGATCTTTTGTAAGCAGCTTGTCCATTTGATTTGCAAACGCGACTTTTTCTTCCGGCGTTTCTTCATCAGTTTCCGGAAAAACAAATTGCTGTATTGTTTTCGCCGGAATACCTTTGTCAAGCATAGTCTGCTTGATTTTCAATATGTGAAAATTGCAAGTTAAAATGCCGCAGTTTTTTCAACCAGTTTTAATTACAGCAGGTATATACCAGCCGAGCCCGATACTCCCGCGCGGGAATTATTTTTTCCTCTTCGAGGGCCTTACGCCGCCGCCATCTCATTTGCTGTCTTGTATCCGAGGATTTTGCGGGGGTAGTTGTTGACCCAGTCCTCGATCCGTTGCATCTCGCGGGGTGTCAGCGTCCCGATATCCGTGCCTTTGGGAACGAACCGCCTGAGTATCCGGTTGCCGTTCTCGTTACTGCCGCGCTCCCAGCTGCTGTACGGGTGGGCGTAGTAGACCTCGCCGCATTTAGCGGCCTTTTTAATCGCCTCGCTGTCCAGAAGCTCACTGCCGTTGTCCGCCGTGATGCTTTTGAATACATCTGTAAAGTCTCCTCTCACTCGTCGCCGCGCTTTCCTGATCGCCGCTATCACTTCATTTTGTGTCTTGTTCTTTGCCAGAACGTACAGCGACTTCCGTGTCTTACGTTCCACCAGCGTCAGGATCACGGGCTTTGTCCCTTGCTTCCCCACTACCAAGTCTATCTCCCAGTGTCCCAGCTCCTTTCGTTCATTCGCCTCCTTTGGCCGCTCCGTTATGCTCTTCCCGTTCCTGTTGTTCAGCGCCACCGTCCGTACCTTCCTGTATTCTCGTTTCTTTCTCTTCACCCACAAGTCC
>JAISAA010000070.1 GCA_031266955.1 Oscillospiraceae bacterium
CTCGCCGTCGGCGACGTCTGGGACGGCACGCGCTGAGCGCGAACGGAACGAGAGGTGGATAATGACGCATAGCGAGAAAAATCTGGAGCAATACGCGATACTTAACGAGCTGTTGAGACTGCAATATCCGCCGGTCGCGGTGAAGCTCGTGGAAACGGGCGGCGAGGTTCCGGAGCACGCGTACGGAGCCGGCGGAGACGGGCGGCGTCTGGCGCTGTGTCAGGCGTTCGCGCTAGCGAGGCGGGACGGGAAAACCGTCTATATGCGCCGTGAAAACCACGGCTGCTGGAACCCGCTTATCGCGCTCGGGCACGTAAAATGCGAGAGCGCGGACGACCCGGGCTTCGACCTGATCTGCTCGGTCATCGGAGTGAACGACGCTGCCGCGGCGAAGCGCTTCGTGGCGGGATTTCCCAGATTGCCGGCCGGCAAGTACGAGGGCGTGCTCCTCGCGCCGCTCGACCGCGCGGAGTTTTGCCCGGATATTTGGCTGGTATACTGCGACAACGGACAACTGCGCACGATTTTACGCGCCGTCAGAGGGCAGACGGGCGAACTGATAAAGAGCGAATTCGACGCCCTGGATTCCTGTATGTACTCTATTGTCCCCCCGCTCCTCAACGGAGACTACCGCATCACGCTTCCGGACCCCGGAGAGCATGAACGCGCGCTGACAGACAACAACAAGATCATATTCTCAGTGCCGCAAAAACGGTTCGAGGAATTTATAAACGGCGCGCGGCAGATGAGCGCGTCGCCTTTTGGCGGCTCGGTTTTACACAGGGAGATGAATCTTGATTTTCCGCGCCCGCCGTTCTACGACGATCTGTTCTCGCTCTGGGGCCTATGACCGCGCAAGCAGTTCCATAGACAGCAGCAGCCTCAGCTTGTAATCCGTATCGTCCAGATCGCCTGTCAGCAGCTTCTTTATCTGTTTTAACCGATAAAAGAGCGTCGTGCGGTGTATAAACAGGAGCTCGGCGGTGCGCAGCAGGTTTCGGTCGCACTCCAGATACACTCTCAGCGTATTGAAGTAGTCCACAGCGCCGCCGCGCGTCCTGTACAGCTCGACGGCGCTGCGCTCGCAGTAGTGCTCCGCGGGCAGTACGCTGGCGCCGAAGCGGCGCAAATGCTCATACGCGTAGTCGGAGAACAGGTGGAACCACGAGCCGGGGCGCAGCTCGCGCCCGAGCAGCGCGGCGGCGTCCGCCTCGCCGCAATACTCGGGCAGGAGGCATATATCGTCAAACTCGCGGCTCACGCCGAGCATAAAAACGCTGTTCCGGAAAAAGCCGCCGAGGCGCTCCGTAAGGCTGAGGGGCGATTCGTTTTCAGACAGCCTCCCGCAGCAGATAATAACGCCGTCGCGCAGGAAGGCGCACGCGTCGCCCAGCAATTCCTCTATGCGCGTACAGATATACCGGTCCGACGCGACGAAGCGTTTGCCCACGTCGACTTTTTCGACGCTGATGCAGCAGAACCGGTCGAACCGCCCCCATTGCTTCGCTCCGAGCTCCAGCTTCAGTTGAGCGTCCTCCACGTACACGCCGTCCGCGAGCATTGACATCAGTTCCCTGAACACGAGCTGGGTGCTGGTGTCTTTTGCGCTTCCCGCCCGCAGCGCGGAGAGGAGCGTCTGCGCGACTATTTCGCACAACTGCGCGTCGCTGCGCCGAAACGGACGCGCCGACTCGCCTATGGTGAGCCGGCACTCGAATTCTCCCGGCCCGACGTTGGCGTACAGCACGACGCTGTCTCGCCCCTCGTCGCAATAGTACGCCGCGTGTTCCGCGCGCATATCGTCTATGTGATCGGGACGGTTGACAAGGGACAGATACGCCTCGTCGGACAGCGCGTAATATCTGTCGGTGCGCCTTTCCAAAAATTCATCCACCACCGCCGCGGGCAGCTCCGTGTGCGCGATAAGCAAGTGTTCCGGATTAAACAGCGTGAGGTAGTTGTCGAGCAGTTCCTGCCCTATTTTGCATATACGGGACAGCTCGGGGTTCTCCCCGATCAGCTCGTCGCGCAGCCGCGAATACCAGCGGTCATATTTTGTGAATACCTGAATGGCGAGCGCGAGCGCCGTTTCGTATGTGATGTCCGGGCGCAGCATGATATACGCACATCCGCCCGGTATCCCGGCCGCGTGTCCGCACACGATCACCGCGGCGCCGTCCGGAGCCTCGCCCGCCAGCTCCCCGCGCATAAGCCAAACGTTATCTCCCGCGCCGCCGTCCGCGCACAGCTCCGCGCCATACGGCAGCACGGCGTCAAACCGGCAAACCTCCGCCGCGCCGTCAAGGTTATGCGCGAGCACACTATCCCCGAGCGCGTCTGCAATCATCCACAAGCTCAGCTTCAACATCCGATCCCTCCTGCTAACCGTGCTTCACTGCCCGCGGTGATGGATCCGGCGTATACCTCAGCTGGATATTTTTCTCCGGTCGCGTATAGCCCAAGCGTCTCACTAAGTCTCATGGAGCAGGCGCTGCACTATCGTTTTCACGTGTATCGACTGAACTGTCGAGCAACTTAATCATATCGCCAAAATCCGGCAGTGCTTTTTGCCACTCTTCCGGCATTTCACTCCGCGTCCTATATGTCGCTACCCCCATTGGCTTAGTGTAATCGCGCACGGCAAACTCAACCGTATTGCGGTTTGCCTCCTTGCAGAGCACAATTCCAATGGACGGCGCTTCGTCCGGCTGGCGCACATACTCGTCAAGCGCAGAGAGGTAGAAGAATAACTGCCCCAGCTGCGACGGCTTAAACTCTCCGCGTTTCAGCTCTACGGCGACAAGGCAGTGAAGTTCGCGGTTGAAAAACAGGAGGTCGATAAAATACTCCTTTTCGTCCACGACAACGCGGTATTGATTGCCGATAAAGCAAAACTTATTGCCGAATGATAATATAAACTGCTTGATATTCGATACTATGCTCCGCTCAAAGACACGCTCGTCCGGGTCGATTTCATCCTCAATGTTAATGAAATCAAGGAAATATTCCTCCCTGAACGCACGAATGGCGCGGCTTGCTTGCAATGATTCGGGCAGTGTTCGCAAAAAGTTGTTTGGCATTGTCCCTGCTTTTGCGTATAAATTTCCGCGAAGATAGGATTTCAGCGTGTCCACCGTCCAAAATTCAGCGGCGCAACGAGCGATATAGAAAAATCTGCCGTCAAGTGATTTTTCTTTTGCCAGAATTTCCGAGTGGTGAGAAAAGCCAACGCAAAAAAACGCATCGGAAGAAAAACCCGCTATCGCAAATCCGATTGTCTGCTGTGTTAAGAGTCCCAAATCAAGGGAATCCCCCGCGTTTACGGCGATTTTCAAATCGTCATTCGGTATCTGACGATTTTCATTTTTCCCGCATCCGCCTAAATCGTCAGTCAGCAACTGACGATTTGAAAAATCTGCAAAAACTGTCTGCCATGCCTCGTAAAATAGGCGCATCTTTTTAAGAGATACTTCACCAAAGCCGCGGAGTCCCGGCAATTCGCGTTGTAATAACTCCGATAATTGCCTTATCGCACCCTTTCCCCACGCACCCACACGGGAATTTTCGGAAACATATCGCCCGACGGCGTAATACAAACCGAGCAGCTCTTTGTTGATAAGTTTTGCCGCTTGATAGCGCGAGCGGACAATTGCATCTTTGATGATTTCAGCCGCGTTGCCGAAATCTAAAATTTTTTGGCCGTCCATCCTTTGCCCACCCTTTTTTGTAATGACAGATCGGTTTTTTACCCTGTGTCATCTTACCATTTTCGCTGTCCGATTGCAACTCCTCCCAAATTCCAAAAAATCCCAATAATTCCCCTTTTTAAGGCTTTTTTGGGGGGTATAGGTGAAAACACATATACCGTTTTTCGAAATATAGGTGAAAACACATATACGTTTTTCGCAAATATAGGTGTTTTCACCCTAGTCAAACCGCTCCCCATCCTGCTATTATGAAGCAGGATTTTTTGTGTGCGAATTTTTATTTGGAGGTATTGCTTATGATTGTAATGAAAAAATCCTACGAACAGAGCCCCGCCATACTTTGGAACCTCGTATGCGACATTGCGGAAATGCG
>JAISAA010000112.1 GCA_031266955.1 Oscillospiraceae bacterium
ATAATGACCCCCGGCGCTCTCGTAGACGCCGTCGTCGCGATATAGGAGGGAATACAACATGGCTGATATTACGGGACGCGATTTGATAGCGTACAGGACGGCGCGGTTCTTTGAGGACGGCGACCTCGTCAATCTCGGCATCGGTATGCCGACAAAATGCCTCGACTTCCTGCCCGAGGGCATCGACGTGTGGGTCGATACGGAAAACGGCGCCATCGGCCTCGCCGGCCCGCCCGCTGACGGCGAGTGGACAGACCCGGACGTCGTTGACGCGGGCGGCAGCGTGTCCAAGCTGCGCGTGGGCGGCTGCTGCTTTGATAGCTTCACGTCGTTCGGGTATATCCGGGGCGGACACGTCGCCGCCACGGTGCTCGGCGCCTACGAGGTCGACGGGGAGGGCAACCTCGCCAACTGGATGATACCGGGCAAAACGGCCGCCGGAATGGGCGGCGCGATGGACCTTGTCGCCGGAGCGAAAAAAGTGCTCATAATGACGGAGCACTGCGACAAGAAGGGCAACCCAAAGATACTGAAAAAATGCACCCTGCCCCTGACGGCGGCGGGCGAGGTGGACTATATAATCTCCGAGCTGTGCGTCCTGCACAAAACGGAAAAGGGCCTCGTGCTTGAAGAGCTTGCCCCGGGCGTGTCCGTTGAGGACGTCGTGTCGAAGACGGGCGCGGAGCTGATCATACCCGAAAAGATCGGGAGCATGATATAAAATTTATATGGCGCGCTCCCGGTGGGCAATGGGGCGCGCGTGGAGGTAATGACCTTTGATACAGGTAATTATAATCGTTCTCTATTTCGCGCTGACGGTGCTGATCGGCGTTATGTCGATGAAAAAAGCCAAGACGTCTGATTCGTTCCACGGAGCGGAGATGGGGCTCTTCGCCATAATCGCGGCGTCCGCCGGAGAGTGGCTGGGTGGAACGGCCACAACGGGCGTCTCGGAATACGGCTTCGACTACGGTCTGTCGGGCGCGTGGTACACCATATCCAACGGCATAGGCGTGTTCTTCCTCGCTATGCTTTTCGCAAAATTGTACCGCAGCCTCAACTCCGTCACCGTTCCGGGTATAATCGAAAAATTTTTCGGCGTAAAGGCCCGCTCCGTGTCGAGCATCCTGCTGACGATCGTTATGCTCGCCGTCGGGCTGAGCCAGATGGTGGCGGCGGGCAAGCTCGGCGAATCGCTCATAGGCGTGCCGTTCGTGCCATCGGTAATCGTGTTCGCGATAATTTTCATCGTATATACGCTCGCGGGAGGTATGAACGCCGTCGCTTCAACGAATAAAATGCATCTGTTCGTCATGTACGGCGGGGTCATCATCGCCGTTATATTCGCGGTCTCGCGGCTCGGCGGCCTCGGTAATCTCGTGGACGGGCTCGACAGCGCGAACATATCGGAGGCTACGCGCGCGGCAGCCGCCGAAGCGGGCCAAGCTGTAAAAGAGGCATCCTCCGGCAGCTTCTTCAGTATGATAACCATCGGATTTTCAAGGGTCTCGTCGTGGGTCATCGCCTCGTTGCTCGGCGCGTGTACGGCGCAAGCGGGCATACAGCCCGTGCTCGCCGCGAAAGACATACATACGGCGAAAAAGGCGAGCATCATCACCGCCTTTGTGACCGCTCCGTTCGGACTGTTCACGGCGTTCCTCGGCATAGCGGCAAGGTCGATGTTCAACCGCGGCGATATGCTGTGGACGGAGTCGGGGCAGCTCATAAACGGCAAGACGGCGCTTCCGACGCTGATGCTGCACATACACGAAAACGAGATAGTCGGAGGCATAGTAGGCGGACTCGTGCTCGCGTCAATACTAGCGGCGATACTATCGACTGTTTCACCCATCATACTCTCCGCCGGCACGATGGTGACAAAGGACTTATACCAGCGCGTACTGAAACCGAAAGCGACGGACGCCGAGGTCTTGAAGATGTCGCGCATAACGACGGCCATCTCCGGCGTGATCTGTACGCTCGGCGCAATAGCGCTCGTCAATCTGTCGGCGGTGCTCGATATCGTCTATGCCGCATACTCGCTGCGCGGCGCCATATTCGTCGTCGTGCTACTCGGCATCTACTGGAAGAAGGCGAGCGAAAAGGGCGCCTGCTGGAGCATGGTGCTCACGGGCGTCGTGGCGGTGTTCTGGAAGGTGTACAACCTGTTCATAGATAAGGGACACTTCCCCATCGCGGACTGGCTCACAGAGACCTACGCGGCGGTAATCATCGCGCTCGTCGCTACCCTCATATTCAGCTTCGTCTTCCCGAAGAAGACCCCGCTCGGGAAAGCAGTGTAAAACGGCGGGCCGCAAATGGCGCACATTCCCGTCTTTTCCGTCGTCGCTTACTCCGGCACAGGGAAAACGACTATGCTCGAAAGCCTCGTGCGGGAGTTAAAGCGCCGCGGGCTGCGCGTCGCCGCCGTCAAGCACGACGCGCACGACTTTGACATTGATAAACAGGGCAAGGACTCGTGGCGCTTCACGCGCGCCGGTGCGGACGTCGTCGCGATAGCGTCGGGCACGCACGCCGCCGTTATGGAAAACCGCAAAATATCGTTTGAAAAGCTCATAGCCTCCGTCACGGACGTGGATATCATCCTGACGGAAGGCTATAAAACAGGCCCGTACCCGAAAATCGCGCTCAGGCGCGCCGGGGCGGGCCTCGGCTTTGCCGTAAATCCGTCGGAATGTATTGCCGTGATGTCGGATGTGCCAGTTGATGAATTTAGCGGTCCTGTGTTTGCGCTTGATGATATATCCGGTATCGCGGATTTTCTGTGCGCCGCGCTAACGCGCGCGGGCGGTTGATTTAATGTGCGTGTGCGCGCATTATTTCTTGCGTTTTATGCGCCTGCGCGGCGCGCGCGAAGCGCCGCGCCGATTGCAAAGCACCACCGCGTCCCACGTCTCACGTCCCCACTTCCCTTGTGCACAGCAGGGCGGCAGCGAAACGAGCCGCTTCGCGTGTTGACACAGAGCGCTACAGCACAGCAACCTTGATACAATCCCAAAATGACAGCGCCACGCCCACCGGTTGCAAACAACCCCCGTAGGCCCCCGCGATTTGGGGTTTCAAAAGGGGTGTCCCCTTTTGTCGTTCTTTCCCCCCATTTCTTTCGACAAAGAAATGGGGCGCCCGCCGCGCAGGCGAAAAAGCGTGTTACGCCGCATGAACCCGGGCGGCCGGGGACGGTCGCCCCTACAGGACGAGGAAACGGGACACACGTAGGCCAAAGCCTTTCGGCAAAGAACCGGAACCGGCAATTTAAGTTCATCCTGTTGCAAGCCATAATAAAACCTGCCGCCGAAATGCTGTTGAATTCCAATTCCGGATATGCTAAAATAACGCCGCGATACGAAAAGCAATAACGATCCGCTCCC
>JAISAA010000169.1 GCA_031266955.1 Oscillospiraceae bacterium
CGCCTGCGCGGCGGGCGCGGCAAACGGGCTTTGCCCGTTGTGTATGATTAAACGTGCCTGCGGGCACGGGGAACGCCGCAAAGCGGCGACGTCGGCGCGTTCCGCGCCGTTTCCCGTGCCGTAGCACGTGCAATCGCTCTCTCAGGGAAAGAACCGCCAAAGGAAGAATCCTTTGGAATCCTCTGAATCGCGGGGGCTTACGGGGGTTGTTCGCAACCGATGGGCGCGGCGCTGTCATTTGCGGACTGCATTGGGGGGGTGTGGCGTCGCGCCTGCGGCGCGTGCCCCGTGCGCGCACGCACGTTAAATCATACGTCCGACCGCGTCAGCGGGTGGCGCTAGCGCTCTGTGTCCACACGCGAAGCGGCGCGTTTCGCTGACGCCCTGCTGTGCGCACGGTAGGTGCGGCGTTGCATCCGTCCGTAGGGGCGCGATTTATCGCGCCCTGTTCGGGTGTACGCGTTGCGCCGTAGGGGCGGATGGTGATCCGCCCACCGCCTATTCCCCTCCTGTGGAGGGGTACCCCCGCAGGGGGCGGGGTGGTTTCTGCCGCATCGTGGTGTAGAAGGGTGTGCCCCCGTTGCGGCAAATGCCGCGTTCCTGTCGCGCTATGGCGCGCCGTATGTTCGCCCTCCACGTTACGTATCGCCAGAGCGGACACGCAGATCAGCCCCCGCGCAAACCATCGTCAAATAGTAAAGTGCGCCGTCTTTTGTTACGATAAAGCGGGTATGAGAATTGACAGCTTAAACGCCAAAGAAATAATGCTCCGCGCCGCCTTGAACGAGCTTGAGGCGCTGCCCCGCGCGGGCGAGACGCTTGAAGCGCGCGTACTTGCGGCGGACGCCGTCGCCGCGCGCTTGAAAACCGCGGCGGGGCTCGTTTTCACCGCCCGGCTCGGCGGGGAGGTGGAGCTCTCCCCCGGCGAGACCGTAACGGCGACCGTGGCCGAGGTGAGTGACGGATATATCCTGTTAAAGCTGGAGGGCGCGAACGAGCCTTTTTCCGGCGTCCGGGTGCTGCTCGGCGGCGGCGACGAAATCTTCGCGCTGCCGCCCCGCGACGCCGCGCCGAAAAATCCGCGCGCGGAGCCCTCCGTAATATCAATGGATTCACCGGAACAGACACAGCCCGCGCCGGAATCAGCATATCCCGCTTCCGCGGAACCGACGCCGCCGGACGCCGGACGTCCCGAGTTATCACGCCCCGAGGCTTTGCAAAACGAAGCGCCGGCGGTTCCCGGCGAACGTATACCGGAAGACGCGCCGCTGCCCGCCTCTCCGCGCGCGGAAGCCGGGGACGGTACCTTAGCGCGCGCCGCCGAAGTCCTGCCCGCCGTGCCGGAAGCTCCGGATAGCGCGCCCGCCGTCCCGCCGCGTTCCGAGGCCGCCGCGCCCGCGCCCGCGGCTTTTGATGATAATAGCAGCGCGGCTTTTGCCGATACGGACGCTCCGGCGTCTCCTGCGGCGTCCGCCGCGCCGACGCGACGCGACGCCGCAAATATCACACCGCAAAATATCGGCGCCGATATACCGCCCGAGCCGGCGTCACACGCGCCGGCGGTCCAAGAACATACCGCGCCCCCTCCCGAGGCTTTGCCGCAAGCAGCCGAGAGCGCAACAATTCCGGACTACGGCGCGCCCGCGCCCGACGGCGGCGAAATAATGATCCCGGAGGCCTCTCAATACAGCGTACCGGAGCCGCGCACTCGGATCAAAACCGCCTCCGGCGAAGCTCCGCCGACGGAGCGCGCGTCAGCCCCCGCCGAACGCACGCCGCCGCCCGCCGAAGCTTCGCGGGCGTCCGAGCCGCGCGGGACGTCCGTAACAGCCCGCCCCGACTCAGCGCCCATACGCGATATAGAGCTCCGGGAGCCTCCGGCGCTTGTACACACGCATATCCCGCTGAAAATCCGCGGGGAGCGCCGCGACGCGGAGCTTTACGTCAGGCGCGGCGGAAAAGGCGGCAAAAACCGCGGAGAGCCGTCGTCCGGCGACGCCGATATGCTGCTGTCTCTTGAGCTTCCGTCGCTCGGAAAATGGGAGGCTCTCGTGACGGTCAGCGGACGCGATATGTCCGTGCGTATGAAGACGGAAAGCGACGGCGCGCGCGCGCTGCTCGCGTCAAACACCGATAAGCTCGCGGAAATACTCTCCGGCGCGGGCTACCGCCTCTCGCGGGCGCGCGTGGTGTTATTCGGGGAGGAAAGCGCCGCCGCCGCGCCGCCGCGCGCGCAGCCGGCTCGCTATGTGGATATGTCTATATGAGCGAAAAGCGAAAACGCCGCCGCGCCGCCGTGCTTCAATACGACCCGGCGCGAGACGGCGCGCCCGTGCTGACGGCATACGGCGAGGGAAGCATCGCCGAGCGATTGATCGGGCGGGCGGAAAGCCTCGGAGTGCCCGTCGTGCCCGACGAGCCGCTCGTCACGCTGCTGTCGCGCCTTGACGTCGGCGAGGAAATACCGCCCGAGCTCTACGAGGCGGTTTCCGGAATTTTGCTGTTTATCGCGGATATGGACAAAACCTACGCCGATAAATTCAAAAAATAACGGTTGCTTTTCGCCGCCGCCGGTGAGATAATAAGTTTTACAAAAAGCAAAGCAGGGAGAAAAATCGATGGACATTAACGCCATATCGCCTATATTGCCGTATGTGCCGCAAGCGGAGCCGTCGCCGGGGAACAATATCTCAGGCGAAGATTTTGCCGCCGCCCTGTCCGACGCCGTCAGTCAGGACGCCCGGCAGAGCGCGGTCGCCCTCGCGGGAGGACTGGGCGCGGACTCAGCCGCTTTCGGCGGCGATTTAAGCGGTATGCTGCTGGCGAGCGCCGCGAACGGCGTGTCCGATAACAGCGTATCAAACAGCCAGCTCGCGCTGTTTATGCTTTTGCAGATGATGCAGGGCCTTTCATCAAACGCTTCCGGCGCGGACGCGATGTATTTCGCCGCGATGTCCGCCGCGCTTGCGGGAAGTATCTCAAATCAGGG
>JAISAA010000189.1 GCA_031266955.1 Oscillospiraceae bacterium
ATCGACGAGATCGAAAACGCCGGCGTAGACCGCCGCGAAGCTATCTCGCTTCTCGCCCGCGCCGAAAAAATCGTGCTCATATCGACGCACGACCCGCTGCTTGCCCTCGGCGCCGACAAACGCGTCGTCATCAAAAACGGCGGGATATTCAAAATACTCGAAACCTCTCCCGAAGAAAAAGAAAGCCTCGCCGCTATTGAAAAGATAGATAAATTGCTCACCGAAACACGCGCCGCGCTGCGCGGCGGCGACCGCGTAGTGATTTAACGTGCGTGCGCGCACGGGGAACGCGCATTCGCGCGACGAGAACTGTCTTGCCGTGAATGACAACGTGAACGCCGTCCTCACAGGGAACGCGCATTTGCGCGACGAGAACTCGCGGGCCTCTCCCGTCGCCGCGGACGCGGCGTACCCCGTGCGCGCACGCACGTAAAATTAAGTTAAATGAAAGGATCGATAAAAATTTATGTGGGAATTATACGACGCTCTCATCGACGGGATCTCTCCCGAGGCAACTGTTGACGCGCTCATCTGCGGCCAGTCTCATACCATAGTTCGCTGCGGCGACTCCGTGGGCCTCGCGAGCACGCTCGACTCGACCTGGAGGATGCCTATCCTGCCCGAAAAGACGCTCGGGATGCCGCTGCGCGAGCTCGCTCAGGCAGTCAAGTCGTGGGAATTCGTCGAGGCGGGGATCGGGCTTGCCGCTATAAACGCCTGGTATAACGATAAAGACCGGCTGCGCGCGTTAGGGCTCGACATCCCGGACAGGGCGCACGTGGAGGATCGCGCCGCCGACCCTTTCATCACAATGCAGCGCGATATCAAGGGCAAAACCGTAACTGTCGTCGGCCATTTCCCGTATATCGACCAACTGTTCGCGCCCGTGTGCGATTTGCGAGTGATCGAGAAGTTCGAGCCAAAGGACGGCGATTATCCGGAGCAGGCCGCGGACTATCTCCTGCCGGAAAGCGATTATGTGTTCATTTCCAGCTATACGCTGACGGAGAAATCCCTGCCGCGGTTCCTCGAGCTGTCGCGCCGCGCGTATGTAACGCTTGTCGGCCCCGCGACAACCGTAGCGCCCGTGCTGCACAACTTCGGCGTCAACGACATCGCGGGTTTCGTTATCAAGGACGCGGCGGCGGCGGAAAACGTCGTCCGCGGCTTCGGCGGGAATATCCATAAAGCGGGGCAAAAGCTGAACCTTCGGCTCGGCGGCGAGCAATGAAGCGCCATATTTTCCTGACCGGTGAAATACAAATCGGCAAATCGACGGCGATCCGGCGCTTCCTCGCGGCGTCGGGCCTCGCCGCCGACGGCTTTATGTCGCATATAGAAAACGGCCCCGCCGGGCGCGAGCTGTATATCGCCCGCTTCGACTCCGAGCTCGGCGAAACGGATCGTACGCTCGCCGCCCGCGTCCGCTTTCCGGACTTTGAAATATGCGGCGACGCCTTTGACAAGCTCGGCGCGGAGATCATACGCAGCGCCGGGCGGCGCGATATCATCATAATCGACGAGCTCGGGCGTATGGAGGAGGCTTCCGAAAAATTCAAAGCCGCGGTCTTTGAAAAACTCGCCGGCGCGAAGCCGATTATCGGCGTCGTGAAAATGGCGGACAGCCCTTTCCTCGACGCCGTGCGCGCGCACCCTGATGTGGAGCTTATCACCGTGACGCTTGAAAACCGGGACGATATCCCGGCGCGGATCATTAAAACGCTTGCGGGAAACGTCTGATTGTCTTTAGGCGAGAAGCTTTGTAAGCTTTTCGGTTTTTATCATACGCTTTCCCCTTTCAAAATCCGCGAGATATTGCGCTTTTCAATACGCACGGCATTCGCCATAGCGAACACGAGCTCTAAAGCGAGCAGCGCCACTCCGCCGAGCGCGACGCTCCCGAGCGGCGCCGTGCCGAGTATCCGGCATACCACAAGCGACGCGATGAGCCCAATCAGTCCCGTGATCGCCGTCGTGAGCACAATGCGGCGGTTGCGGTCGTACAGCGTGTGCCCGAGCACTTTTTTCAACGCGAGCTCCGTCGCGTACACTCGGTACTCAAACCGCAGTATCGTCATAAGCACGATGCCCTCCAGCATCAGTATAAGAGCCATAAGCACGGCGGCGATGAGCAGCGTGCGCTTTTCAAACTGCCATTGATAGCGATAATTCTCCAGCACGTTTGTCATATGCGGGGGAACGTCCGGGTAACCGAGCTCCGTCTGGTACGCGTCGACCTCCTCCGGCGTCAGCTTGAACATCGTCGCCTGATAGAGATATCCTATGCTGCGATAGCCGTCCGCGCTGTCCGCGCCCATATTATTCAGCACGATGAGAGGCTGATTCACAAACGTACTGCTCACCTTATTTCCCTGCGTTACCGCAACTATATTCGGATTGCCTTTGTACGTAAGGATTTCGTCCTTGTATTCTTCGCGGTAATACAATTCCCAGCTCTGTTTCATATCGTCAAGAACGTCGTCGCGCCGCGAGAGCTTTTCCGGTACGATAAAGTAGACCTTTTCCTCAGTTACGAGCTCGCGCAGCTCCGGGATTTCCGTTTGCAGATATTCCGCCGCGCCTTTATTCGCGAATACGTATCCGCCGTCGTACTGATAGCCGTCTATCCACGCGAGCATTTCGGACGTCCCACGCTCTAACGTGAGCGCGTACAACCGCGCTACGACGCCCTCCGTCGCCGCAGAAGAGTCGTCTGTGACGGCGTACACGTGAATTATGAGATGTGAATATCTGCTACGATTCTCAAAAAACTCGCGCTGGCGGTAAAAGTTCACGGCGCCGACGGCGAGCTCAATGTTCACCGACAGCACGGCGACGGCGAGCACGGCGGTGATTATTTTAAAGACATACGCCGCGCGTATCGTCTTTTTCGCACCCGCCTTCGTCGCCATATCCCGCCTGAAATCGACGAAAAACAGACGCAGGAACGACAAAGAATTGCCGATGAGGTAAATTCCCATCGCACAAAGCGTGACGTCAACAGCGTACAGCGCGTTTGTGAAGCCTCGGAGCACGGCGAGCAACGCCGCCGTCAGCGCCGCGAAAAACAAAATGTCAGCCGCGATGTTTTTTAGTATTATCCTGCCGACGCTTTCGCCCGTTATGAGGCGCACGACGACCTCTTTTTTCAAAAGCTCAATTTCAAACTGCGTCAGCAGCGTCATCAGTATGACGACGATCACCCACGGCACGGCGATAAATATCTTTTTTGAGTCGTGTCCGTCGGGAAAACCGTGAGGGAAATTCCCGGCGTAATCGTCTATCGTCGCGCGGCGGAAGTCCATAATGCTTTCCTCGGAACCGATTATATAGAACTCGTTGGCAAAGGACAGCTTTGATATATCCGGCGTTTCCGCAAACGGGAAAATTTCTATCTGTATTCTGCCCACCAGCGGGCTCTCAAATATCCCCTCGCGTATCTGAGATTTTTCGGCAAGCGCGCCGCGGACGCCCGGCGTCGCGTAGACGTTTACACGCATTGAAAACAGGCTGTCTACTATCATATCCACGCAGAACACCTCGACGCCTGTTTCACGCGCCGCTGACTCTATCCCCGCGAGCATATTCTCTTGTGTATCGCCCTCTTGGAGATACATCAAGAAGCTCGTGTATCCCGAGTAGCTGAAGCTGCTCGCGTGCCAGACATATACCTCTCCCGCGAGTACGAGGACTACGAACAGCAGTACGGCGCCGGTTATGTATTTTGCTTTTTTCATAGCCGTCTCACTTCTTTACAGAAAACCAAGCTACCATTCTTGCTGTACCAAATAGTCGTAGGGCTCCACGGATTCCGTGGGGAATTTATACCCCCAGCGGCGATATACCTCGTCGAAAAGCTCCTGTATTTCGGCTCTGTATTTGTCCGCATACGGCTGCGTTTTCCCTTCTTTCAGTCCGGAGTATTCCGGATACGACTTCCAGCTGCGGTCAAGCTTTAATCCCATAACACGTCTCATATAGTTCATATAGTCCTCCTCCGTGCTCTTGGGTTCAAGTTCAATTCCCACCGCCCAATCAACAACTTCATTCGTGAGCGCATCGAGATTGAACCACAGACTGAATTTTCTGTCTATCTTTTCAATCGAAACGTATCCGACGGATTCGCCTATATCTAATATGTAGGGCTTGACCACGTTGACCACGTACCCGGTCGGGCTTTTCCGAGTCATAAAAAGACCGAGCCCATAATCCTCGCCATAAAACTTATCGAACGGTGCGGATATTTTTGTGTTCCAAAACACGACGTATCCGAGGGCGGACAAAACGAGCGCCCCCGCGACCGCGATGATGACTATTGCTTTCCGTGAAAGCTTCTTTCGTTCTTTCTTGAAGCGTATTCCCAAGCCTTCGTACATTTTAAGTAATTTCCTTTCCCTGGAGTCTTTGCTCCCGCCCGATTTGGCATAAAAAAGACCTTACATTGAGCTCATTATACAGCCTCTCCTTTCAAAATCCGCTGGATATTGCGCCGCTCGATGCGCGCGGCGTTCCACGAGATAAACGCGAATTCGAGCGCGAGCAGAATAATGCCTCCGACGGCGATATTCGCAAGCGACGAGGAGCCGAGCGCCGCGCCGAGGGCGAGCGCGCCCGCGAGCGATGCGCCGCCGAGTATGGCCGTCGTCAAGATTATCCGCCTGTGTCTGCTGAAAAACGTGTGCCCGAGCACCTTTTTCAGCGCGAGCTCCGTCGAGTAAACGCTGTACTCAAACCGCAATATCGTCCGGATCACGATCGCCTCAAGCGCGAGGACAAGCGCCGTCAGCACTGTGGCGATTAGTATAGTCCGCTTTTCAAGCTCCCACCTGAACATATAGTTTTCACGCGCGTTCGTCGTGTAGCTCCGCTCCATACCGTAGCCCGCTTCACTCAATTCATCCAGATACGCGCGGAATTCCGCGTCTGTCACGCGAAACAGCGTCGATTGAGTAATGAAGCCCCAGTTAAAAACGGAATTCAGGCTTTCGGCGCCCATATTGTTGAGCAGAATCACGGGATTTTCCATGATGGCGCTCACGGGACGCACGGCGCTGCCTACATTGTCCATCGCGATGATTTCCGTGTGTGTTTTGTAGCCTATCACCTCGTATTCAAACGGGGCGCCGTATGCCCACACCGCGAGCGCCGCGGCGACGGCGCGCTCGTCACGCGCGATTTTTTCCGGCGCTGCGATATACAGCTTTTTCTCAAACTCTCTTTCTCCGAGCTCCGGTATTTCCTCGATGAGATAAGCTATCGCGTTGTCGTTTGCCGATACGTAATTGCCGCTGCCGTGGCGGACTATCGACAGCGCGTCGCCGCGCTCCGCCAGTCTGCTGTAAAACTCAATATTGACCTCGCGGCTGCGTTCCTCGTCGTGATTTGACACGCCGTTGAATATCATAATGAACGAATAGTCGCCGCGCGCGTCAAAAAATCCGCGCTGACGGCGGTATTCAAGCGCGTCTGAAATCATTTCAATATTCCCCGCCAGCGCGAGCGCCGCTATTATGATCGACGCGATCTTGAACGCGTAGGCGGCGCGAAGCGTACCCTCCGCACCCTTTTTCGTCGATAAATCACGCCTGTAATTTACAAAAAGGAGCCTCAGATACGAAGCCGAATTGAGAAGCAGCAAAGCTCCCGCCGATATCGCTGTTACCTCCGGCGCGTAAAGCGTATTCGTGAAGCCGCCGAGCGCCGCCGTCAAGCCGGCAAGCAGAACCGAGATGACGACCGCGTCGCACAGCATATTCCGCACGGCGATTCCCCCGAGGCTCTCGCCTCCGAGCAGCCTTATCACGGATTCTTTTTTCAGCAGCTCGATTTCAAACTGCGTTAAAAGCAGAATCAGCGCCGCGACGGCAGCCCAAACGGCGGCTACATATATTTTCTCCGTATCCCGTCCTCCGGGGAATTCATTCGGGAAGCGTCCCGCGTATTCGTTTATTGTTGCACGGCGGAAATTCAAAATCTGTTCCTCCGGGCCCGTCACGTAATATGTGTTTTCGTCTAAAAACGACGAGACGTCGGGAGCTTCCTCAAACGGCAGCAGACGCACGGACGTACTCCCGAGGAACAGACTTTCAAACGTCCCCTCGCGTATCCGGGATTTTTCCGATAGCTCCGCGCGCGCTAAGTCCGTCGCGTATATGTACACGCGCTCGGAAAATATGCCGTCCACCTTTTTGTCCATGCAGAAGACGCCGACGCCCGTATCCCGCGCCGCTTTGAGTATACCGCCGCGCATACTCTCCCACGTGTCGCCCGCTTGCAAATACATCGTCATATTCGCGTAGCCTGTGTAGGCGAAGCTCCCGACGTGCCATACATAGACCTCGCCCGTGACGACGAGCGCCGCGATCATCAGCGCCGCGGCTGTGATGAGCTTCGCTTTTTTCATATTGCTCTCACATCAGATACCCCAAGCGTGGTTTGCCTTGTTGAAAAGCTTTCGTATCTCATCAATGTTTTCGTCGATAATCGCTTGCTCATCCGGGTGTACCGCCGACATATCGCGGTTGACGTTGATGGTGCGAGCGGGGAACATAATACACAGGGCGGTAATTTCGTCAGTACGGACATCAATATATATCAACAGCGCCGGATCAGAGCCGCCGTTACCGCTTATCCCGAGAAAGCATACGTATTCAAACGGCGTCGGTCTCATAATATTGTACGAATAAACATCCTCGTCAAAGGGGCTGCCGCCGTTTTCTATCAATATCTTCTTATATCCCGCCATATATTTATCGAAGCCGCGGCCTGTGATAACACCCCAGCGCGCGCTGTATATAACGGCGGCGATCAAAATAACGGCGAGGATCGTCATTATCGGATGCCGCTTGACCCATATGCCGCGCTTCTCCGCGCTGCTTGCATAAAGCTCGCTCACAGGTTTTCTCCTTCCCGTAGGGGCAGGGCTTGCCCTGCTTTGGGCGGCCCTACGCCGCGCCCATTATACCGCAGTATACCTTAGCCGTCAAATATAAGCTCTATTATGCTTTTATTTTGCGTCCGCTCTATTCCCAAGGAAACGCGCCTTCGCGGTTCAGCAGACCGTCCAGCAAAAACAGGACGACGACGAGCGAGTATTCGGCATTTGCAGGCAAGCTTCCGCAGCCGCTCAGGTAGGCGTCCAGCGCTTCGGGGTCAAGCCTCGCGTATTTTGCGATCGTTTCGTTCGTGATATAGTTCTCCCGCGAGAGCTTCGCGCAAAGCGTGGGGATCAGCAAGCGCTTTTCCTCGGAAAACTTTTCGATCAACCGGCTTAAAAACGCGAGGATCAGGCCGAGCCGGCGCGTCTCAGCCGCGTCGGCGAAGCGTTTTGAAAACTCTCCGCTTACAAGGACGTCTCTGACTGTCGGCTCATCGGCTCCCGCAGCCTCACAGATCGTATTTAGCCGCACGCCGTAGACGTCAAAGATTTTCGCAAAGGCCTTGACGTTCATTTCAGCGGCGGACAGCCCGGAGTCCGCGTCAGCGTCCGCGGCGCCGGGCCTGCCGATAAGCAGTTCGTCGGTCGTCACGTCAAAAGCCCGAGAGAGCGGCACGAGCTGGGAGATATCAGGAGCGCCCGCCCCGGTCTCCCACTTGCTGACTGTCTTCGGCGATACGTTCAGGATGCTCGCGAGCGCCTGCTGCGTAAGAGACTGCTCTGTTCTCAGACGTTTGATGTTTTGCCCTATAGCTTGCGGCACGGCAATTACCCCTTTCACTGCTGCATTTGCATAGATATTAGCACAATTCAGTCTCGGCGGCAACCTGCTTATCCGCTACAGCCTATCTGCGGAGCGTAGAGCGGGCATCCGCTGATAAAGGCCCGATAAAAAAATTGCGCAAGGGCGGGCGAAAAAACTGTTGCATTTCTTTTTCACTTCTGCTAAAATATCAAAGCATTTCACACGGAGCCGGACAGGCGCGTCGGTTGCCCCGAAAAAGGGTTGGCGCGCGTGGAGGATGGCCCCGGAGGAAATGTCAGGACGCCGCAGGGATAAAACCGCGGCGGCTGACATCAACAAACTAAAAAAACGGAGGAACAAAAATGGCAATCATCTCAATGAAACAGCTTCTGGAGGCGGGCGTCCACTTCGGACACCTGACGCGCCGCTGGAACCCCAAAATGGCGCCGTATATCTATACGGACCGCAACGGTATCTACATCATAGATTTGCAGAAAACCGTCAAAAAGCTTGAAGAGGCGTACAATTTTGTGCGCAG
>JAISAA010000196.1 GCA_031266955.1 Oscillospiraceae bacterium
AGTTGATCACTCCGCTTAGTTACGTTTAATCGTCGTCCGTCTCTATGAACTCGTTGGTGTGCCAATGCTCGGGCCCGTCGGCGACGCGCCGCCGCAGCTCCGCCATATTCGATTCCGAGCAGAACGGATCGAGCTCCACGATGAAAGGAAGCCTGTGTTCTTTCAGTACCTTTTTCACGAACATATTTACCGCCACGGATGCGTTCATGCCCGTCTGGTCGCAAAACGAGTCGAACTTTTTTTATCCTGCTCGTCAACTCGGATGCTCATTGTAGTCATCGCCATAGGTCGTATCCTCCTTGATTCTTTTATTTCGTATCGCATTATATCGCATTGTAGCACGATGTCAACTATTTTCTTTGATATTCCACCATTTACGTATCGTCTTTGGGTCAAGGCCTGTCGCTCGGTTGCACTCGGCTTTCGTCGCTTCCGGATTCTGCTGGCGGTAATCCTCCACCCGCTGCCTGTTGCACAAAAACCTGTCCAGCCCCAGTTCGTGGAACACCTTTACTATTGCCGCGTACCCCAGATTGCGGCGACCGTCGCTGTTTTGCGGTAACCTCTCGTTCAAGTCAAGAACCACTGAGTCCACGTGTTTCTCTCTGTTCGCCTGTTCAGTCATCTCTCTTGCCACCTGCGTGAAATGCGCTATCGGATCCGGGTACTCCTTCTCCAGCTCGTCAAGGTAGCCCAGCTTTCGGATCGTGACGTTGGTCGAATACCCTTTTTCCTTGTCCCGGTATCCGTGCGCGATAGAGAGGTACGTCCTTCCGGTTTTCTTGTTCGTCATTTTCTTTAGGTACATAAACTAAGCCTCCGCAACTTCAAGATATGGCGCCTACGATGCAGTATATCATAATATGCCGCGTTATGCAGTATATTTATTCGAATCTTTTGAAAGCTTTTTCCCGCGTTTCCTCTTGCCTCCCACGCCTTTTCGCATTTCCTTTGCTTTTATGCGCTGTAAAAGTAGGGAGCGTGGAACCGACCTTATACGTGAACCCTCCCGCCCGTTCACCTTGGTGTTGCTGTATCGTTTGCGCCATTGTCGGCTCCTTTCTTGAAAAATATAAATAAAATATGGATTTGAGAGGCGGATTTCATCGATTCCGCTTGTAATTCGGCGCGATATGTAATATAATGCCGCTATACAGTTCCGGACGCGGTAACCGCAGGCGGCAAGGCGGCTCCTTATCTTCGAATTTTGTGCCGAGCTGAGGGCGGCGAAAAATCCCCTCTATATAATGGTGAAACAGGGCGGGCATTTCGGAACTGTTTTCAAAATGTTTTTTGAAAATCCAAAAATACTTTTTCGGGAGGGATGCGAATCTTGGGAAAGCACGAGCTTCGGCGCGTTACGCGTGAACGCGCGTTGATGCAAATAGAGCAAGCCAGCAGAACGGAGAAAGATTTTTGGCAGCTTGCCGGTATGTATGATAAGCTCGACGCCAAGCGTGAGCGGCGTGAGCGATACTGGGTAACTCTAAGCACGGACAATTTCAGTGAGTGGGAATTGTGGAATGACGAAACCATTATCCCCCGCCCGCTCAACCACGAATGGTGGCGCGAGCTGCTTAGCGGCGACTTCATAGATGTCATTTTCGACTGCCCGCATGAACTTCACGAGCTCGTGTCAAGTCCTGCAATTTACGACCAGCTCGTCGGACTTGACGAAAACCGCAAGGAAATCCTGTATTATTGGGCGGTACGGCAATGGTCGCCTCAGAAAATCGCGGCGTTTCGCGGTCAGACCGACCGCAATATCCGTAAAGTCTACGGCGTGACGATCAGAAACGTGCGAAAGCGACTATATGAACGGTTAAGAGCTCGCTATGAGAGAAGCGCTCCGCTGACGCTTGAACAGCGCGAGTTTTGCGCAAACTACAAAGCCGGGATTTTTAACGATACGAAAGGTGGCGGCAACGATGAAGCTGAATGAGCTGTTCAAGAAAACCAATTCGTGTTGGGCGAAGTATGACGCCTACGAGTGGCGCGAATACGGCGGAAAGCTGTTTCTGCTTCCCGCCGAGAGAGCGCAGGTCGCAGTCTACGATCCGATCAAGCTTGCGGACGAACTGATTGTTGACGCAATCAACGTCGGTATGCAATGTATGTATGATCAGACGGAGGACGCGATCCGGGAGCACATTTTCAGCTTTGTCACGAAGTACGGGCTGCTCGGGCTGATGACGTCGCTGCCGCTCGCGTTTGATTTCACCGATTACGCGACTGTTTATCTGCCGGTGAATTACGTTACGAAAGCGAGAACACTTCCGACAAACGAGTACGTTTCTCTGTTCTTTCCGTTTGATAAACCCGATTTCGACAAGGATGCCAAATGTGGAGTGTACAACATCAGGCGCGACCATATGGATAAGCAGCAAGCAGCGCTGTATCTGACGTTTGCGGAAACGTCGATGGCAATGGCTCTCGTTGTGAGGCGCGGCTACGGCGAGCAGTACGAGTGGCTTGCGAATACGTTCGCGAGTTGGGCGTATTCCTTTTTCGCGTCGGAGTTTTTCTATTCGGGCTCGGAGGATGAGACCGACCGTGAGCTTCACCGCCAAGCGATGAAAGCGTTTGCCTGCAACACTCCGCAGTACCGCATACGCCTATATGACGACAAGCCGACAATTGTGTAGGAATTCACGTCACTGTCGCAGACGATTCAAACCGTTTTCGGCTTCGCGCTGACCGATGACGATCGTCCGCTGCGAATGTGCAGAAGCTGCTCAACGGCGTTTCTCGCGGAGAATTCGCGGTCACGGTATTGCTCGCCGGAGTGCAAAAACCGCCATAACGTCGGCAAGAGCCGCAAGAAACCGCGGGACGCTGGTTAGCGTCCCGCGGTTTGAGGCGGTGTTTAGTTGTAGACAAGCTCCTCAAGGATTTCGCTCTCATCCATTCCGAGAGCACGGCGGCTATGTGCTGACAAGTCAGTTTCGCGGCATAGCGAAAATAGCCGCTCCGTGAGCAGAAGCTTAGCGTACAGCGCGGGTTTGTTCCTCCGCAGGTGTGTTTTGCGCTTCATACCATAGTAGCCCAGCGTCGGCGCGTCGGGCGGATCTGACAGGGCGTTATTTTTTTCACCGGCTACCATTATCAAATTTGAAAGGGGCAGACTAAAATGAAAATCTTAATAGGAAGCGCGTGGCCTTACGCCAACGGTTCGCTTCACCTCGGGCACCTTGCCGCGCTGCTGCCGGCGGACGTCATCGCCCGTTATCACCGCGCCAAGGGCGACAGCGTTTATCTCGTCTCGGGAAGCGACTGTCACGGTACCCCCGTCGCCATACGCGCCCGGCAGGAGGGCAAAACCCCGCTTGAAATCAGCGAATATTATCATCGGGAATTTTGCGAATGCTTCAATAAGCTCGGCTTCAGCTTCGACCGTTACGGCAAAACCTCGTCGGACGAGCACAGGGATTTTGTGACGGAGTTTCACCGGAAAATGTACGACGGCGAATATATCTTTGAACGCTCCGCGCCGCAGGCGTTTTGCGGGCGTTGCCGGCGCGTTCTGGCCGACAGGTTCGTCGTCGGAAAATGCCCGGTCTGCGGAAAGCCTTGCAGAGGAGACCAGTGCGAGGCCTGCGGAACGGTGCTCGATCCGGAGGAGCTGTTATCGTCCGTCTGCTCGCTCTGCGGGAGCCCGATAAGCTTCCGCGAAACGAAGCATTTATTTATCGCGATTTCAAAGTTAGAAAGCGAGCTGCGGGAATACCTTAAAAAGCATCCCGGCTGGCGCCGTAACGCGGTCGCCTTTACGAAAAAATACATCGACGAGGGGCTTCGCGACAGGGCCGTCACGCGCGACTTAGACTGGGGGATCGACGTCCCAAAGCCCGGATATGAGGAAAAGAAAATATATATCTGGGCCGAAAACGTCCTCGGATATCTTTCTATGAGCCGGGCCGTCGCGGCGGAGCGCGGCGAGGCTTTTGACGACTTGTGGGGCGACGACAGCCGCCATTACTACGTCCACGGCAAGGACAATATCCCGTTTCACACCATAATCCTGCCGGCGCTGATGATGGCGAACGGCGGCGGCTGGAAGCTCCCGGACGAGATAATATCCAGCGAATATCTGACGCTCGAGGGGCGTAAATTTTCCACCAGTCAAAATTGGGCCATATGGGTAAAGGATATAGCGGACAGATACGACCCCGACGCCATCAGGTATTTCCTGATAGCGAACGGCCCGGAGAAGCGCGACGCGGATTTCTCCTGGCGCGAATTTGTGAACAGGAATAACGGCGAGCTGCTTGGCGCCTACGGAAATTTCGTCAACCGGGTTTTGACGTTTATCAATAAATATTTTGATGGCGCGGTGCCGGGCGGAACGCCGGACGCCGAAATCGGGCAAAAAATCAACGCGCTGTATCCGGAGCTCGGCAAGCTCATAGAGGCCGGCGAGCTGAAAGACGCGCTCGACTCAGCCTTCTCCCTCGTCCGCTTCGGCAATAAATACTTTGACTCAGAACAGCCGTGGGTAACTCGAACGACTGATAACGCCGCCTGCGCGTCAACACTGTTCAATTGCGTTCAGATGATAGCGAATTCTGCCGTTTTGCTTGAGCCGTTCCTGCCGTTTTCGTCAGCGAAGCTCAAGAAATGGCTGGATCTTGACGGCGCGTGGAGCGCGAAATATATTCCGGCGGGCGCGCGCGTCCCCTTTTCGGAAATACTGTTTGAACGGCTGGATAAAAGCATAATCGACGACGAGCTCGCGCGTCTCGGCAATGCAACGCCACCCGTCGTAGACCTGCCAGCCTCACCTCAAACTTCCTAATCGCTTCGCGGCATACCCCGCGCAAAGCCCGGTAAAAATCCCCGTGATCACCCCCGAAACGAGTAAAACCGGCAGATACGCGAATATCTCCGGCGTCTCGGTGACGGCGGCGGCGACGGCGAGCTGCGCTAAATTGTGCGCCGCGCCGCCGAGCGCGCCCGTGATAAACGCCCGCCGAGCGCCCATTTTGCGATACGCGGCCGCCATAACGGCAAAGCTCGCGGCGCCCCCCGCGAGGCTGTAGATAAGCGCCGAAAAGCCGCCAGTGACGAATCCGCCGAGCAATATCCGCCCGAAGGACACCATCGCCGCGCCCGGCGCCCCGTAAATCAAAAAGACGAACAGCGTCACGGCGTTGGCCAGCCCGGGCTTTATCCCCGGCACGGGCGCGACAGGCGGAAGGCGCGCCTCCGCCGCGTAAATCGCGAGCGAGACCGCCGTCAGCATCGCGAGCTTTGTGAGCTTTTTCGTGCTTTTCATAACATCTCCCCGTATTTATGACGGCAGCTCATCAATATATTTTATGACGACTTTGTTCGGCAGACACACGACGGGCCCCGCGAGGCCGTAGCTTCCGCCTGAGCGAAGCCCGGCGTGGCGCACGCATATCTGATCGCGGCAGCCCGCCGACAGCATAAACGCCTCTCCCGGCGCTATGCGCACAATATTATCGTCGCCCGCCACGAAATCATAGGGCTCCGAAACGGCGTCTAAATCGACCGCGTGCAGCAGCTCGCCGTCCTTGAACACGCCTATTACGCCCGCCCCCGCGACGCTCGCCGGGGCGTCTGAGGAAAAGCTGTTTTTAAGCCCGTCGGTTATCGTGACCGTCCCGTCGTTTTCGACGAGCACGAGCTCGAAAAGCCCTTTATTTTCGCGCCAGAGCTCAACGGCGCGCTCTTTCCCGAGGACGAACAGCCCCGTGCTCAGCCCGTCGGCAAGCGTCCCGTTTTCTGACACCACCGTGACGGAGGCGAGCCCGGAATCGGCGGGATATCCCGTGCGCGGGTCCATAATATGATGATACCGGACGCCGTTTTCCTCGAAATACCGTTCGTAGCCTCCCGAGGTCACGGCGGCCAAGTCTCGCAGCTCTAAGCTGCCGATATATTTCGCGCCGTCGAACGGATCCCGCACCGCGACGCGCCAGGCCGCGCCGCCGGGCCGGCTGCCGAGCGCGTATACGTTCCCGCCGAGATTTATTATTGCGGACTTTACGCCCTCAGAGCGCAAAAGCTCCGCCGCCTTGTCGGACGCGTAGCCCTTCGCGATGCCGCCCAAATCTATTTTGTCCTTGCTCGTCAAAAGCGCTGCTATCTCGTCCCCGCCCGGAACTCTGTAATCCCCGGAATAAAAGCCCCAGGCGTCCACGAGCGTGAAAACGCGCTCGTCAAACGCGCCGTCCGTCATTTCCCTGAGTAACTCCGCTTGGCGCAAAATATCATCCGTTGCCGTATTGAGCGCGGGCGTATCACCGTTATTTATCCGCGATATTTCGCTCTCCGGTTTTCCGACGGACCACAGCGCGTCGAAATGATTTATCAGCCGTTCGGCGTCGCGCACCGCGGCTTCGGCGTCTTTTCCGTAGGCCGTTATATTCATGATCGTGTCCATCGCGAAAAAATCCGCCGTGGCTGCCCGCCCCCCGGAGCACCCAGACATCAAAAAAATCAACACGATCACCGCGCACGCGCGCGCGCGAATACCGCGAAACACGATCAATATCTGTTGTCGAACACGCGCGTCGTCTTTTTCTCGCTGCGCGGCAGCTCTCCTATGGCGACGCTCATCGGGACGACGGTCAGGCCGATCCGGCTCTTTACCGCCGTCTTGACGGCGTTTTCCGCGTCGCGCTTTGAGACGCCGAGCTCCGTTTCAAAGAACAGCGTCATAATATCCTTGCCGTTCAGGTGGTCGATCATCACCTGATATTCGCTCGACACGCCCTCGATATCGCGCAGCACGTCCTCGAGCTGTCCGGGGTAAATGTTCACGCCCTTGACCTTTACCATATCGTCCGTGCGCCCGATGAGCGTGTCGATACGCGGATACGGGCTGCCGCAGGCGCACTCGCCGGGGATTATGCGCGTCAGGTCGTGCGTGCGGTATCGTATCAGCGGCGCGCCCTGCTTGACGAGCGTCGTTATTACGAGCTCGCCGAGCTCGCCGTCGGGGAGGTTTTTGCCTGTTTTGGGGTCGATTATCTCGAAATACATATAGTCGTCCCAGCAGTGCATCCCGCATTCGTGCTCACAGCTCATTCCTATGCCGGGGCCGTATATCTCGGTGAGCCCGTAAATATCGTACAGCTTGACGCCGAGCTCGTTTGCTATGCGGCGGCGCATTTTATCGCCCCAGCGCTCGGAGCCTATGACGCCTTTTTTCAGATGAATTTTATCCTTTATGCCGCGCTTTTCGATTTCCTCGGCGAGCAGCAGCGCGAAGCTCGACGTCGCCGTTAAAACGGTGGATTTAAGGTCTATCATCATTTTGAGCTGCTTTTCCGTGTTGCCCGGCCCCATCGGTATCACCATCGCGCCGAGGAGCTCCGCGCCGAGCTGAAAGCCAATCCCGGCGGTCCACAGGCCGTAGCCGGGCGTTATGTGTATGCGGTCTTCGGGCGTTATGCCCGCCATTTCATAGCAGCGCTTGAACATCTCCGCCCAGTCGTCAACGTCCTTTTGCGTGTACGGAATGATTATCGGCGTGCCCGTCGTGCCGGACGAGGAATGTATGCGGACGATATCGCGCTCCGGCGCGGCGGCGATACCGAGAGGGTACTCGTCGCGCAGCTCCTCCTTGCTCGTGAACGGCAGGGCCTCGAAATCCGATTGCGGGTCGGATTTGCCGAGGGTTTTTCCGGCAAGCTTGCGCTTGTAAAAGCCCCCGTCGATTTTATTAAGGCGCGCGATCAGGTCCCGCAGGGTGTCGGCTTGTGTGCTGTTAAGCTTCATTTCAATCTCTCCTTTTTGTTATCATTTCCGGCAGCGCGTCCGTCGCAGCCTCCGGCGACGCCGCGGCTCCCGGCTTGTTTTTGAGTTTTTTCAGGGCGTTTTTTGCCGCCGTCAGCGCGGCGCCGAGCGCGAACGGAGGGATCGTTCCCGCCACCGTCAGCCAGAAGAAGCGCGTGAGCATGACCGTACCCGGCGGGAAACAAAGCTGCGTCAGAAACAGCGCGAACGGGTGCGACAGATACGCCGTATACACGGCGCCGTGCAGCGTCTGAACAATTTTAAGCGTTTTGGCCGAATACCGCAGCCGCGACAGCGCTTCTAACAGCCACACAGGGCCCGAAAGCTTGAACGCGAGCTCGATCACCGGAAATATCGCGGGTGCCGGCACGCCAGTATTCGCCCTGAACGATATGATAAGATGCGCGACCGCCGAGAACACAAACACCGCGCTCAGCCACGGCATAAACCGGCGCGAGAGCGCGCGGAAGCTGTCGTAGCAGCGCCCGGCATACGTCCCCGCGACCCAATATATCAGATAGCTCACGAACACGCGGTCCCACATCAGCGCCGAGGGAAAGCGTCCGCCGAGCCAGACGGCCCCCAACGTCAGCGCCGCCGCCGCGGGAATTCCCGCCGCCGCCGGTATCTTACGCGTAAGCGAGCGTATCGCGGGCGCGAGGACGTAAAACTGCGTTATGATGAGCACAAAATATAAATGCGCCACAAGATCTCCCCGCAAAACGTAAGCCGCGAAATCGACAAGGCTGAACGGCAAGCGGTATCTGTCGTTGAACACGAAGAAAATATAATACACGGCATTCCACAGAAAATACTGCGGAAGCACGCGCCGCAGCCTCGTCAGCAGATAGCGCGGGTACGAGACCTCGCGCCGCCGGCTCAGCTCGTATTTCAGCGCCGCGATGAATATGAAGCCCTGTACGACGTATCTCACAAGCGTTTTGGAGATAAACAGCGCGTCCGTGAAAAGCGTCCTGCCGCTGACGGTGTTCGCCGCGACGTGTATGTAGATAGCGAACAGGCACAGGCAGACCTCCAGCGCCGAAATTTCCGGCAGCCGCGCTTTGGGCGCCGGATTTTCCCGGCCGCTTACGCCCTCTTTTATATCCGCGACCGTTTTGCTCGCCGCGCTCACGCCGTTTCCGCCGTTCCCGCGCCGAGCAGCAGCGCTTTTATATTTACGGCGGCAAGCCTTTCGGGCAGCAGCTCGCGGATCGCCGCCTCTATCTCTCCCGTCGTAACGCCGAGTTGTTCCGAAGCGGCGCCGAGCAGGGCGAGGTTGAGCGAGCGGTAAGAGCCCGTTTGCTCAAACACTCCGTCCGCGCGCAGCACGCGCACTTCGCCGGGCAGCGGGTGCGAGCGCAAAAAACCGAGCATTTTTTCCGGGACGTATTCCTCCGCGCCGACGGACGGATACACTCCCCTGTCGGACACCGTGACGGCTCCGCCCGGTTTCAGATGATCGAGCGCGCGCACGGCCTCCGCCGGCTCAAAGCCGATTATCACGTCCGCCATACCGCGCGGGATAAGCGGAGAGTACGCCCCCTCCCCGATGCGCACGTGGCTCGTCACGCTGCCGCCGCGCTGCGCCATACCTATCGTTTCCGCCGTCCGCGCCGGCTCCCCTCTCGCCCCGGCGCACCGCGCGAGTATTTTTGAAGCCAGCACGACGCCCTGCCCGCCAACTCCCGCAAGCAATATATTCATTCCCATAATACTACCCCGTTACAAAATTCACGCTTCGCGCTCACTTATCGCCCCGAACGGACACACGCGCGAGCAAAGCCCGCACCCCGGACACAGCGCAGCGTCGATCTCCGCCTTCCCGTCCGCCCTTTTGATCGCGGGACAGCCGAGCTCGGACACACACAGCCCGCAGCTTTTGCATTTATCCGCGTCAACAGTCAGCGCGGCGCTCTTCGCCCCCGCGAGATTCACGCACGGCGACCGGAACACTATCGCCCGCACCCCGATCTCCCCCGCCGCCGCCGTCACGGCGTCAACGGACGCTTGCAGGTCGAGCGGATCGGCCACGCGCGTTTTGACGCCTATCGCCTCGAGTATCGCGGGGATCGACAGCGCCGGCGCGGCTTCCCCCATAAGCGTCTCTCCGAGGCCGGGATGCGTCTGGCCGCCCGTCATAGCGGTGATCCTGTTGTCCAGCACGACGAAAATAATATCGTTTTTATTGTAAACCGCGTTGACGACGCCCGTTATCCCGCTCGCGAAGAACGTGGAGTCCCCGGCGAA
>JAISAA010000203.1 GCA_031266955.1 Oscillospiraceae bacterium
GCGTACCGCAACAGGATCATAAATATCCATCCGGCGCTTATCCCGTCGTTCAGCGGCTCGGGCTATTACGGGCTGCGCGTACACGAGGCGGCGTTAGAATACGGCGTAAAGGTCTCCGGAGCGACGGCGCATTTCTGCGTAAGCGAGGCGGACGCCGGCCCGATCATACTGCAAAAGGCCGTGGACGTGCGCGAGGACGATACGCCGCAAACGCTCCAGCGGCGAGTTATGGAGGAAGCCGAGTGGAAGATACTGCCCGCCGCCGTTTCGCTCTACTGCGAAGGGCGGCTTGAGATCACGGGGCGCGCGGTCAAAATTTTAGGCGAGCCGCAGGACGGCCCGGCGTAAGGCAAGCCGCAGCCCGAATTCAAGATCACAGAGAGGAAGCATAACAATGCAAAAAAAAAGCGGCGCTAAGCTCGAATATACATTCCGGGGATTTTTAAGCGGATATCTTTCCACGCGGCGCTATCCGGGGCGCGGAATAATTCTGGGCGGCGGCATACTCATATATTTCATTATGGGCCGCAGCGAAAACAGCCGCAACCGCGTATTCCGCCGCACTATGGACGGCATACGCACGGAAGCGTTCGACCCGGAAAAACTCACGGACCCGAGCCTCGTAATCTACAACGCCGTCCGGCGCGTGCCGGGCGGCTTCGTCGTCTCGAACGGCAGCCAGACGGACGATATACTTAAGGCTCTGTTGCGCTTCGACGCGGATTACGATTCAAACGGCTCGTTCACCGATGCCGCATACGGCCTGAGCTTCGAGCCCGACCCTCCGCTGTACACCCCGCGCATATCGGGCTATCTCGACAGCTCCGGCTGCTATGAGCTCGCCATAGCTCGAAGCTACGCCGCCGGGGGCCGTATCGGCTGCGAACGCCCCGCCTGGTCTTTCGCAGGCGCCGGGGCACACTTCATTTCTACATACGACGACGACGGAAATCCCCCGCCGTCTTTTTCCGGAGATCCGATACACATCACCGATATCCCGGCGGACTGCGCCGAAGCCGCCGAAAGCGTATGGGACGCGCTCGACCGCGCAAACCGCGTCTCCCTGTACGCGCTGAGCTTCGACGGTGACGTCTGGCGCGACATAATAATAAACGGACTTGAATAGGAGCGCAAATCACCTATGACAGAGCTTGAACTTAAATACGGCTGCAATCCGAACCAAAAGCCGGCGCGCGTATTCGCAAAATCCGGCGAGCTGCCGATAACGGTCTTAAACGGCAAGCCGGGCTATATCAATCTGCTCGACGCGCTGAATTCCTACCAGCTCGCGCGCGAGCTGCGCGATGCGCTGGGCCTGCCCGCGGCGGCAAGCTTTAAGCACGTCTCCCCCGCCGGCGCGGCCGTCGGACTGCCGCTGACCGAAACGGAGCGCGCGGTATATTTCGCGCCGGAGGGCGCGCTTTCTCCGCAGGCCGCGGCGTATATCCGCGCCCGAGGGGCGGACCGCGTAAGCTCTTACGGAGACTGGGCGGCGCTCTCGGACGTTTGCGACGAGGACGCGGCGCGCGCGCTTTCTCCGGAGGTCTCAGACGGCGTAATAGCGCCGGGCTACACAGACTCAGCGCTCGCGATTTTGCGCCAGAAGCGGCGCGGCGGCTACGCCGTCGTGCAAATCGACGAAGACTACGCGCCCTCGCCCATAGAAACGCGCGACATTTACGGCATAACCTTCGAGCAGGGCCGCAACACGGCCAAAATCGACGGCGGCCTTCTGCGCAATATCGTAACGAAAAGCAAAACCCTGCCCGACGCCGCGCGGCGCGATCTCATCATAGCCCTGATAACGCTAAAATACACGCAGTCGAATTCCGTAGTGTACGCCAAAGACGGCGGCGCGACAGGCATCGGCGCGGGACAGCAAAGCCGCATACACTGCACGCGCCTCGCGGGTGGCAAGGCGGACAATTGGCGGTTGAGACAGCACCCCAAGACGCTTGCGCTCCCCTTTCTCCCCGAAATCCCGCGCGTCGCGCGCGACAACGCCATCGACCTCTATATTGAATCCGGCTCCGCCGGATTCAACAATATTATCAATACGCGCTTACAGCGCGGAGTCGCCCATTCGGGCGACGGCCCCGATGATAACGATATTCTCTCTGACGGCGCGTGGCAAGCGGCGTTCACGCGCCGCCCGGAAGCTCTGACGCCCGCCGAGCGCCGGGAGTGGATCGGCGCTATGACGGACGTTTCGCTCGGCTCCGACGCGTTTTTCCCGTTCGGGGACAATATAGAGCGCGCGGCGCGCTCCGGCGTGCGCTACATCGCCCAGCCCGGCGGCTCAATACGCGACGACGATGTGATAGCGGCCTGCGACAGGCTCGGCGTCACGATGGCGTTCACGGGCGTCCGGCTGTTTCACCACTAAAACGCCGCGCGCTTATTTTTTGCATTTTATTTAATAAACCCGCCGTCAAAAAACATCTTGACAACCGCCGCGTTTACCTATATTATACTGTACAGTAAATCTGCCCCCGCAAATAAAATTTTTATGGGAGTGTGCCAAATGAAAAACTACGCAGGTAAAATCGCAT
>JAISAA010000288.1 GCA_031266955.1 Oscillospiraceae bacterium
GAGCAGACCCGCGTCACGGTGGCGGAGCATATCCGCCGTTTGCCGATGAGCGTTTTCAACTCCAAGAACCTCTCCGAGCTCACGACAAACGTCATGGGCGACGTGGCCACGAGCGAGCACGTGATGAGCCATATCATACCGGAGCTTATCGCGCATATCATATCCGTGACCGCGATATGCGTCCTGCTCGCGATATACGACTGGCGCATGGCGCTGGCTATCTTCATCACCGTCCCGCTCGCGTTCGGGATCATCCTTCTCAGCCGCAAAATATACGGCGGCGTCTCGAAAAAACACGTGGCGGCGAAGCTGGCGGCCTCCGACCGTGTGCAGGAATACATAGAGGGCATAAAGGTCATAAGGGCGTGCAATATGGACGGCGAGCGCTTCGGCGCGCTGGAGTCGGCGCTGCGCGAGATGATGCGCCTCGCTATGGCGATGGAGGTGGGCACCGGCATATTCGTGACGGGCGCACAGGCAGTATTGCAGGGCGGCATCGGGCTCACGGCGCTCGTCGGCGCTACGCTTTTGACGGGCGGGCAGCTCGGCTTTGTGCCGCTGCTGACGTTTTTGATGATAGTGGTGAAGATATACGGCCCCGTGATCACAATACTCACGCTGCTGCCGGAGCTGTTCTATTTTCAAATCGCGCTGCGGCGTATGCGCGAGCTGCTGGAAATCAAGCCTATGACGGGCGACGAGGAACGCGAGCTTACGGATTTCACCGTCGTGTGCGAAAACATCGGCTTCTCCTACGGCGCGGGCGCGGAGCCGGCGGTAAGCGACCTGTCCGTGACGATCCCGTCCGGCAGCCTCACGGCGCTTGTCGGCCCCTCCGGCAGCGGAAAGAGCACGGTGTCGAGGCTCATAGCGCGCTTTTGGGACGTTGACCGGGGCAGGATAACCGTAGGCGGCGTGGACGTCAAAACGCTAGACCCGGAGCAGCTTATGAGCTATATGTCCTTCGTTTTTCAAGATGTGGTGCTGTTCAACGACACGATCTTGGGCAACATCCGCATCGGCGATATGGACGCGACGGACGAACAGGTCCTCGCCGCCGCAAAGGCCGCCCGCTGCGACGATTTCGTCAGCCGCCTGCCCGAGGGATACAACACGATGCTCGGCGAGAACGGCCAGACGCTCTCCGGCGGCGAGCGCCAGCGCGTGTCCATTGCCCGCGCGCTGCTGAAGGACGCGCCCATCGTCCTGCTCGACGAGGCGACGGCGAGCCTCGACCCGGAAAACGAGGCGTCGATACAGGAGGCGATCTCCGCGCTTGTAGCGGACAAGACCGTGCTCGTCATAGCCCACCGCTTGCGCACCGTGGCCGGCGCGGACAATATAATAGTCCTCGACAAGGGCCGCATAGCGGAGCAGGGAGAGCACGACGAGCTCATTGCGCGGGACGGGCTGTATAAGCGACTCTGGACGCTCCAGACAGAGAGCCTCGGCTGGGCGGTCGGCGGGCGGAGACAGTGAAAAGGGGAAGGTTTTTCAATGAACACAAATAAACTAAAAGCGAAGGATCTCATCACTATCGCGATTTTCAGCGTGGTGTTTATCGCCGTATATATGTTGTGCGCTCTGCCGACAGGACTCATCGTGCAGTTGTACCCGTTCTGCGCCGGAATCGCGATGATCCCCTGCGGGATCGTATGGGCATATCTGCGCACAAAGGCGCCGAAACCGCTCGCGATACTCATTCAGGGCGTAATATTCGCGATACTTGTGTTTATCATGGGTTCCGGCTGGTTTGTCTCGGTCGGCGTACTTGCCGGAGCGATTTTCGCGGAAGCGTTCGCGCGTATAGGCAAGTACAAGAGCTTCAAGTGGAACACGGCAGGCTACGGCGCGTTCGCGGTATGCTTCAACTTGGGGATGTTCGCGATCATACTGTTTGCGCGGGACTATTACTACGACTTCTGCATTGAAAGCGGCATGACGGCGGAGTATATGGAAGAACTCCTGAGCTTCATAAACGGCCCGCTGCTCGCGCTGTCCTCCGCTCTGTCCGCCGCCGGCGCGGTCATCGGTATGCTGCTGGGAAGGGTGTTTTTGAAGAAGCATTTTGTGAGGGCGGGGATCGTGTAATATAAGGGCGGCAGGCACGGCAGGATTTTTTCAAATTCATTTTCGACAACTATCTCAATATCAGGAAGATAATCGAGAGCAAACGCGAATACAAGCGTCAAATGGCCAGAATGGAGGCGCTGCCGGAGGACTACCGATACGTCTTTAAGAAAATCCAAAGCCATATGTGGATGTTCGCGGCGGGCTCCGGCTATGACATGACGGCGGCTCCGCGAGCGTATGCGGCTTCGACGTTCAGCGCCAATCTGATAAAGCGCGCTAGAATATCAGTCTGACGGGACAGTTCGCAGCCGTGGACGGCATACTCACCGGACGGGAAAACCTCCTGCTCATCGCCAAGCTGCGCGGAGTTGCGTATCCCGCCGAGACCTCGGACGGGTTGCTCGGGCGCTTCGGGCTGACCGGCGCGGCGAACCGGCGTGCGGGCACGTATTCCGGCGGCATGGCGCGGCGGCTTGATATAGCGATGAGCCTCGTCGGAGGCCCCTCCGTCATATTCCTTTGCGAACCTACGACAGGGCTCGACCCGGAGGCGCGGCTCGAGGTCTGGAAAACCGTCAAAGAGCTCTCCGGCAGCGGCTCAACGATCCTGCTTACGACACCGTATTTGGAGGAAGCGGAGCAGCTTGCCGACAGAATCGCGATCCTGCACGGCGGAAAGATCATAGCGAACGGAACGCTTGACGAGCTCAAGAAGCTGTTCCCGCCCGCGAAAGTCGAATATATCGAAAAACAGCCGACGCTGGAGGAAATATTCCTCGCGATCATAGGCTCAAGAGAGGGCGATTGAATGAAATCTCTGCGCGATACCGGCGTGTTGTTTGGCCGCTTAATGCGCCATATACTCCGAAGCCCGGATACGATCATCACCGTCGCGGTCACGCCGATTGCGATCATGCTGCTGTTTGTCTATGTACTAGGCGGGGCGATACGGACAGAGAGCGGCAATTATGTGAATTACCTTTTGCCGGGCATACTTCTCATCGCCATTGCGAGCGGAATAGCGTATACCGCTTTGCGGCTCTTTACCGACGTGCAGAGCGGCCTGTTTGCGCGTTTTCATTCAATGCCCGTCAAACGCGCCTGCGTGATATGGTCGCACGTCCTGACCTCGCTCGTATCCAACGCGATTTCGCTAGTCCTGATCATCATTGTCGCGCTCATTATCGGCTTCCGTCCAAACGCGGACGCGTTGGCGTGGCTCACGATCGCGGGGATACTGGCGTTATTCACGCTCGCGCTGACGTGGCTCGCCGTCATACCCGGCCTGACGGCAAAGTCAGTCGAAGGCTCAAGCGCGTTTTCATATTCGCTTGTATTTCTGCCGTTTCTAAGCTCGGCGTTTGTACCTACCGCGACCATGCCTGCCGCGGTCCGGGCGTTTGCGGAGAACCAGCCCGTAACGTCAATCGTCAAACGCTACGCGCCTTGCTGAACGCGGAACCGGTTGGGAGCGACATATGGATCGCGCTCGCGTGGTGCGTTGCGATAACTGTCGTGGCGTATTTCTTCGCAATTAGGGCGTACAGGCGGGTTGCGTAAATAAACGCGTCGCTGAACCTCGCAAAATTTGTGTTTGATTGCACGTGCGTACGCGCACGGGAAACGGCGCGTACGCGCCGACGCGAGGCGCCGTCCTGTAGTACTGCGAAATATCTAAAACTTGTCGTAAAAAGACATAGATTCAATGTATCGCAACGAAAAAGAGCGGCATTTTCTGACAACTTTTAGACGTTTCGGCGTAGTAGGGGCGCAGCACGCTGCGCCCTGCAATATATTCGCGAACACATCCGTAGGGGACGATGGCAATCGTTCCGCCCGTTATCCCCGTCCCACAAAAAAACCGCTTGCAATCCTCCCCGCCCTACGATATAATACAGAAAAGCAAGGAGGGTGATTTCCAATGCCGGACGAAACCGTAGCCCTGTCGCCCCTCGCCGACCCGGTTGTCGCCGCCATCTTCTCCGATATCCAAAGCGCCGGCCTCGCAATGCAAAGCCTGCTCGACGCTTCGCTTGCGGAGGACGGCATACAAATCGGCGAACTGATTTCGGTCACACCGCAGCGCCATTACACCCAGCCCGGCGAACGCGGCTGCCACATAGATATAGAGGCGACGACGAATAAGAACGAACGCGCGTTCTTCGAGGTTCAGATAAATCCAGACCCGACGATCCTACAGCGCAACCTGTTCTCCGCCTCCCGCGCCCTGACCGACAGCGCGCTCCCCGGCACGACCCACGCCAAGCTCGCCGCGTCAATGCCGAAGGTCATATCAATAAACATCCTGAACTTCAACCTCCGCGACGACAACGAGCATTTCCTTCAGCCGATAAAGCTGCTGTACACCAAACCCCCGCACACCGTAGCCCTGCCGCAGTTTTCAATTTACAACATCCAACTGCCCCGCTTCCGAGAGGCGAAACAAGATTTCACCAACCCGCTGTACTGCTGGATATACGCGATGGACACGGCAATGCAGCAAAAAATCACCATTAGGGAGGTAATCAAAATGACGCCGGAGCTCCAACATTTCGCCAAAGGCGACACAGGCTTCACACAATACTGCGAACGCTACGACCGCGTAGCCTCAGACCCCGCCACCCGCACGGAATACTACAACTGGATAAACGAACAGATCCGCCAGCAAGGAATGCTCCTCGGCGCGGAAGAACGCGGAATAGAACAGGGAATGCAGCGCGGAATAGAACGCGGAATAGAACGCGGAAAACAAACCAAAGCCGCCGAAATCGCGCGCAATCTCCTCTCAACAGGCCTGACTCTCGAACAGATATCCAAAAGCACCGGTCTCCCCCTAACCGCAATAAAAAATCTCCCCCGCCAATAACCCCCAAACAAAAAACTTAGGAGGCAAACAAATGAAACTAAAACACAAACTGCTCTACGCTCTATCCGGCGCCCTCGCCGCCCTGCTCCTCTCCTCCGCCCTACCCGTCCTCGCCGCCCAAATCGAGGCCGCGTTCAACATCGTCAACATAGTAGTGGACGGCAAATCGGTAGCAAAGACGGGCGAGAGCTACAAGCTCGCGGACGGCTCGGAGGTGCCGTACAGCATAGCTTATAAGGGGACGACGTACCTGCCGTTAAAGAAGCTGGGCGAGATACTGGGGTTTGACGCAAGCTGGGATGAGAAAACGAGTACGGCGAATGTGAGCTCGGAGGACAGGCCGGGCGCAATACCGGTTTCCCCGCCACAGCCAAGTGTTGTGCCCTCGCCAGATACCACGGAGAATGTAACACCTAATGGTATAAACATTTCGTTGGTTAAAATAAGCGACAAATACTATTCGCTCAGGAGAATGAACATAGACGACTACTCTATAAGTATGTTGTATTCTCAAACCGCAGACGGTCAATACTTACTATTTGGACAAAGCTTTAGTCCCGAATGGGCTTTTATTCTTCATTTATCCCTTTCTGGTAAATATGTCATCAACGAAAACGATAACCCGTATGTGGACGGTATGATAGATTTCGATCAGTTCCTATCCGACCTCATGAAGTTTGGGCAAGAAGAAAAGGTATATACGTCGCCTTCGGAATCATACACTCCACAATGGATTGAGTATAACGGAACTAAAATAATATATAACCAAAATAATAATCAATCCGGGCTTCAGACCGTAGACGGGATTAGATACTACGACGATCGAATCTGTGTAAACGACATCCTAAAAACTTGGAATATAAATAAGGCGATAAACGTGGGAACATATCAAGGGAGTTACTACGTCGAAGTGAGTTAAGCAAACACCGCTACGTTGTTTAACCCAGTCACAGTCGCGCCGGCAAAACTCACCTTTCCACTAAAGCTTACACTACTATTTGTCCCACTGAATGACACTGCTCTTGAGAAACTGGTACTCGGAAATAACCAGTTCGCATACGCTCCCAAATCGCCGCTTGTGAAATTTATATATGGCGCGCTGCTGCTCGCGTAGTAATATAACTGAAATACCGGCAGAGGTGTCGGATTTGTCCCCCAATATCCCATAATCTCGAACCCGCCGGTGGTATTTCCTGTAGTACTCGGCACTACAGTAAATGTGTTCGCGTAAATCTCCGGAGAATATATCTTTCTATGGTCGATGAATGTCGTCCCCGAAGCGGCGAATTCACCCGCCGCTATCTGTCTTGCAATCGTTTCTGCATTCACCGCCGCCGTATTGGCTGCGCTCGCCATGCCGTAGGCCGCCGCCGCGCCCTGTACTGCTCCCGCCGCCGTCTGTGCCGCTCCGGATGCTACAGGGTCGGTATTCACCTTGTCCCAGGATATGCTCCCGTTTGTCATCGTGATATCGCCCTTCATCGAGATATTGCCCGCGCTGTCGATGACGAGATTCCCGTTGCCGACGTTCAGCCCCAGCACGTCGAGACACTTAGCAAAAATTTTTCCCTATTTGCAAGTGATTACCTCGCGAAAGGCGCCGTGTCTACACCCGGAAAGCCGCCCCAAAATACCGCAAATAAAAAAAGTGTTGTGTTCCCGCGGCGGCTGTGGTATACTCTGTCCACATTATTTCAGATTTTTGCTCCAAACGGAGGTGAGCGTTATTATGAAGGAAGGGCTTCATCCCGATTACAAGCAGACGACAATACGGTG
>JAISAA010000042.1 GCA_031266955.1 Oscillospiraceae bacterium
TGATAATTAAATCCGGAAGACTTTTTGATCCAATTTCTGTAATGGATTATTTATATAAAAAACGTTGGAAAGTAATTTTTATAGATAATAATTTTGATAAAGAATCTGTTGGATATTCAAAAATAAAATTTTCTTTAGGTTTTGATACACTTGTTTGGGAAGGAGGAAAAACAAGGCCAATTAAAAAAGATGAAATAAAAAAATACAAATGGATGGTAATCTATGCACCAGTGCAAGTAGAAGAATTAATACGAGAACATATAAACATTTAAAAAATCACTAAATTATATAAGTAAAAAAAATGGTGTACGGCCCTACTGCACATAACGAAGGAGTCGAAAAACCAGAAAACTCGAGCAAATCCCCCCTTCGGCGGGCGGATTTAGTCGAAAGATTTTTGTTTTCCGGGAGACCGGCGGGGAAACGCCACCGGTCTCCCGTTCCGGCGTCAGACGCGCCCGTTCCGACACTCGATCCGCCTTTTCAGCAGTCCAATCTTACCCGCTTCCCCGCGCCGTCTCACGCCGCCGGGCATAGCTCCGCCATACGCGGAGCGCATTTCCCGATGTTATGCACAAGGCAGTAGAGCAGCCATTGCGCGTTGACCTTGCGCTTCGTCCGCAATGTGAAGCGGTTCATCCCTTTGCAGTATTCCATATTGGCGAAGCACGGCTCTATGATTCCCATACGGTGCGAGTAGAGTTCTTTTCCCTCCGGCGAGTCTATGCGCCTCCGCATTTGCTCTGACAGCCACTCGTCGTTTTCTTCCGTCAGATACAGCGTCCTGTGCGGACTCTTTCCACGGCTTACGCAAAAGCCTGACAGAGCGATTGGCGGAGCTCCTAAGAACGGCCTGAGCCGCCGCGCCGCATCCGGAAGCTTTCCTCGTCTACGCTTCGTCAGGCTTCCGGATGTAAAAAACTATGCCGGGGGGCTTCCTCCCTCTTATGGGTCACATCATTTACAAACGCAGACAGGGCGAAAAAATTTTTAATTTTCCTATTGACATTCAAAATAATCTCTGCTATATTAGTTAATGAGCCAAGGCGTTAACCATTTAACGCAGCAATAAGTGAGGTGAATAGCTTGAACGAGAGCCAACCGGTTTTTATGCAGATCATGGAGAGGATCGAGAGCGACATCATTACGGGCGCATACGAGACCGGCGACCTGATCATCTCCACCACGCAGATCTCCAAGGTGTACTCAGTCAACCCCGCGACCGCCGTGAAGGCGGTCGGCAAGCTGACGGACGCCGGCATTCTGTACAAGGACAGGGGGATAGGTATGCGCGTCGCGGAGGGGGCGAAAGAGAAGATCACCGAGCGGCGCCGGGCGGTCTTCCTGAATCAAACTGTTGACGCGCTGTTGGGAGAAGCTGAAACGCTCAGCATTTCCGTTGAGGAAATGGTATCCATCATTCGAGAGAGGGGCAAATTCAGATGATTGAATTTGACAACGTAACCAAGCGGTACGGCAAGACGACCGCGATCGACAGTATCGGCCTTCGCATCCCGGAGCGCGGGATATATTGCCTGCTCGGCAGAAACGGAGCAGGGAAAACGACGTTTATGAAGCTGCTGGCGGGCCATATCGCCGCGACGGACGGCACTATCACGGCGGAGGGCAAGCGCGTGTCGCCGTCGCGTATGCCGGAGTGCGTAAATTACATCGAAAGCGGCTCAGTGCAGTTCAACATGAGGGTGTCAGACCTGATATACACCGCCGCCGAGCTGCAAGACGGCTTCGACCGCGGCTTCGCGCTGGAAATGGCGGCGCGCTTTGAACTGAACCCGCGAAAGAGGTATAAGCAGTTGTCCTTCGGAATGAAAACAATGCTGACGACGATCATCACATTGGCGAACAACACGAGGGTCATTCTGCTCGACGAGCCCACGCTCGGCTTCGACGCGATCATGCGCGACCAGTTCAACACGCTGCTGCTGGAGAGCTACCACGCGCACCCGCGGGTGATCATTGTGTCCACCCACCTGATCGACGAGATCGCAAAGGCGGCGGAGCGCCTGATCATCATCAACAACGGCAGTGTCCTGCTGGAGGCGGGTATCGACGAGGTAGACGAGAAGGCCTACACGCTGTCCGGCCGCGCGAAAACTGTTCTGCCCCTGCTGGACGGGCTCAACTGCATAGGCAAGACCGTGGCGGGCAGCGTAATGGCGGCGCACATCTACGACGAACGGATCGCGCCGCCGGAGGGCGTGTCGCTCGACCGTTTGAGCCTGCAAGACTTCTTTATCAATATTGTGGGAGGGAAAGGCAATGAATAAGCGCGTTTGGGCGATAGCGAAATTGAATTTGAAAAATATCAAAACCGCCTATTTTGTCACCGGGCTGCTCTTGGTTACGATGATCGTGCAAATCGTCATAGACGTTGTACTGGCGATGAAAGGCCATTATTTAGGCGATAATTCCGGTATAAGCATCGGCTGGTTTTTTTGGGTGGCAGTCGCGCTGGCGGCTGTACTGATACCGGCAAGGAATTTCAAGCGCGTCGCCAATCTCGGCGGCAAGCGCGACGGCTTTCGCCGGGGCGGCTTTACGGTCTACGCGGTGCTGTCGGGAGCGACGGCGCTTGCTTCCACTGTCGTGTACTACGCCTTGGACCGCACGATGTTTCAGAGCGGCAAATACGGATATATGCTCTCCGCCCCGGACGTTTTCGGCTGGGCGTCGTACGGCGCGATCGCGGTGTTTTTTCAGCAATTCGCGTTTCTGCTGCTGTTTGCGATGTTCGTACACACGCTGACCTCCATACAGGACAAATGGTACGGCTGGGCGGCGGACATCGCGATTGTCGCAATTATCTCCGTGTTCACGCCCATCGCGCCGCTGCGTGCGGTCTTAGCGGCGTTCTTCCGGACGATCCTGTTCTCATCCCCGCCGCTGCAAATCGGCGTTTGCCTGATACTCACGGCCGCGCTTTACGCGCTGAATAAGCTGATTTACGCGCGAAAGGCGATTTGACCGTTAGACCGCGTACACGAAAAAAATTACAGGCAGGGGAACACGATTTTTCCCCTGCCTGTTTTATTGCCGCGCGGCTGCGCACCGCCGTCAATTGTATTTTCCGCGCGCCTCTCTGTAGCCCTCGGGGGATTCGAGCGTATCGGGCGGGAAAAACTCGTCTATCGGGAAATGTATCCTGGAAAACAGGCTGCACGCGTCGTCGTCGCCCGCGCCGAGGCATTCTTTATCCGGCACGAAATAGTCGTAGCTCGGGATCAGGAGCTGCGTGTCGCGCTCTAATCTCACGATCGAGAACTGCCCGAGCGTGACGTAGACGCGGCGGCTCGTGCTGTCGAACACGAGCGCGCTATCAAAGCTCGCGGAAATCTTGCTCGGTATCTCGGATATGCCGAATTCGCTGCGGCTATCCGGCGTGTCGATGAGTTTCATCGACAAAACGATCGGGTCTACCGCCTCGACGACGGCAGTCGGGAGATTGGACCCCTCGGGCGCCCCGGCATCGCTCCCGCCGAGCACCGTGTCCGACGTGAATATTTTGGCGGAGCCCTCGCTGCCGAACAAAATCACGCGCTTGTCGAAGACGGCGAGACCGGATATCTCGGAGGGCTGGCCGACGAGCGTGAACGCCTCTCCGCGTATCTGGTAGAAATACCGTATATCGACGGAATAATAGCCCCTGTTGAATGTGACCTCCTCCACGTCGATGTCGGCGTACAGCAGCCGGGCGCTGCGGGCGCGGACCGATACGGCGCTTTCCGCCGCGAGCTGCGAATCCGCCGTGAGGTACAATCGCAGATCCTCCACGCAATCTTTATCTAAAGACTGCTCACCTTTGAGGATTTTGCGCGCGGAAAGTCAGCGTCAGGGAAAAGTCGTGCGGTTTGGTCTTTTTATGCTTGGTGTACTCCACTTTTTCGAGGATGGTTTTCAGCAGCGCATTGCGGCCGGCGGCGTCGGCGGTGTGGTATATCGCCAGCGCGTTTTGTATTTTGTCGCGCAGCGCCGCTTTTTCCTCGGTGCTGTGCCGCGCGAGCTCGGCGGCGGCGGTCGCCTCCTGACGCTCTAACTCCGCGAGCTTCGTTGTCACGGCGTCCATGCGCTCGCGGTACTCGGCGACGTCGTACACGCCCTGCTCCAGAAGCGAGTATATTTTTTCTTTTTGCGCCGCCGTCTGCGCGGCGGAACGGCGAATTAGGGCGAGCGTTTCCTCCGCGCGGGTGAGCTCGGCGCCGGCGTCTTGCGTTTCAAGCTCTACCGTCAGCTCTGTAAGCCGGTCGCGGATTTGGGCGAGCAGCGCGGTTTCGACGTATTCCATTTTCGCGCCGGCGCTGCATCCGGTCGTGTTGCACAGAAGATAGGGCTCGCTTTTGTGCGCGCCCATGCGCTGCATATTCTGCCCGCAGACGGAGCATTTGACGAGGCCCGCCAGCGGGCTTTTTACCGTGCCGTTGTTGCTGGGCGGGATGTATCGCCCGCGGCGGAGCTCCTGCGCGCGCTCGAACTGCTCCGGCGGGATTATCGCCTCGTGCAGGCCGTCGTATACGCGCCACTCGCTTTCAGGCAGATATTTTGTCTTATGCTTGGGGCTCTCCGCGCCGGGCCTGATGTGGCGCTTTTTGTACCATATGATTTGGCCGCGGAACGTCGGATTTTTGAGGATATGGCGGACGCTGTTTCGGTTCCAGCGCTCGGAGCGGCGCGGGACGGAGCCGAGGGCGTTGAGCTGCCGCGCGATGAGCTCCGCGCCGGCGCCGTCGCAGTACAGGTCAAATATCATACGCACAAAGCGCGCTTCGGACTCGACGATTTCGAGCGACGGCTTTTTGTCTATCGTTGTTTTGCGGTAGCCGTAGGGGGCGTTTGCGATGTAGCCGCCGCCGGCTATCGTCTGATCCAAGCCGCGGCGAAGGCGCTTGCTGATGAGCTTGTACTCCTGGCGCGACATGAACGCCTGAAACTCCGTCAAAACCTCGTCTATGTCGAGGTCTAAATCGTAAGTCTTTTCCGGGGTGATTATTTTTGTGCCGGAGGCCTTGAAAGCCTCGAGTATAATTCCCTGCTCGCGCATATTGCCGCGGCCGAGGCGGTCTATTGCCATACAGAGCACGGCGTCATACTTGCCTTGTTCCACGGCTTCGAGCAGGCGCAGCATTTCCGGGCGGCGGTACAGGCTCTCGCCGCTGACGACCTCCTCGAAAATGTCGGTGATGACTACTCGCGTTTTATCCGCGAGATCGAGGAGGATTTCGCGGTGGCGCGAGAGCGTGTCGTGCTCGCCGTCGCGCTCCGGGTCTTCGCGGGAGCGGCGGAGGTATAGGGCGGCGGTCAGGGGGGCGGGGGTTTTCATACGAGTGCCTCCGAAAATTTTTGTCTGCGGTGCATATCTATGAGGGTGGCGCGGGGCGGGGGCTATTTACTATCCTGACGTCCGGAGAGGTTCCCCGCTCCGCCGGCGAGCTTCTTTTCCTCCGTTTTCAGGCGGCGCTCTATTTTCTTGATATCCTCTGCCGGCGGTAATTCTTCAGGTCGGATGCCGCGGTCTCCGAGCATCTTTCTGACGCTTTTGTTATTCTGAACGTGTTCTGAGGTGATCGGATTTTCTCCGTGCAGGTCTTTTTCTTCAACGCGGAGATTCGTCATTTCCGTCGCGAGGTTTTTTGCGGCAATTGTGACGGGCGGCAGACGGTCGGCGAGCGCGCCGCTTTTTATGCCGTAGCTGTCTTTCATGTTTGCGGTCGTTTTCCCTCCGAAAAGGGCTTGATCTCCCTTTGAACGTATTCGGGCGAATCCGGCGTCATCAACGCCTCGCTCGTAAATATTCTGTGACAGGCGCTTTTCTGATGTGCGCAGTTGATCGCGTAGCTGTAAGCGGTTAATGACTTCAAGACGTTCCTCAATCAATTCTTGCTTGCGCGTCTGCAACGCGAAATAGCTTTGCGCAAATGCGATTTCTTCTTTTCGAGGGTCTCCGTTTTGCGCAATTAAATAACAGGCATAGCGCGTCAGCATAAAATCAGAGATTTCACGTTGACCACCCTTTCCATGCTCTATCAATTTCGTGAGGCCGCGAAATTGATGTGAAACCGCATAACCCGCGGATTCACAGGATACCATTGCCCTTTTTATTGCAATGTCGAAATTTTCCCATCGGACATAGCCGAGAAGGGATTGAAGCTCCCGCGCAAGCCAGAATTCAACGCCGTCTTCTGTTTTATGGGCTATCTCGTCAAAGGTGTTTTTTAGTTTTGTTACGATTTCTTTTTTCATGGCGTGGGCTCCTTTTCTTTATTATACGCCCTTTTGGGCGGGGTATCAATCGGGGGTTTCTTCGGGGTCCATTTTTACTATTACGAATCGCCGGGTTTTGTCGGTGTAGAACTCGGGGGGCGGGATTAGGACGTTGCCGTATTGGGGGATTATGCCGGGGGGGTTTGGGGCGGAGGGTTCCGGGGTGAAGAACGGCGGGCGGGGGGAAGGCGGTTGGCGGCGGATTTGGTTTGGGGGGGCGCTATTCCGTATCGTCCGGTTCGGGCAAGAGACCGAGAAAATAGCCGTCGGCTAAATCTTTAACATAGTTGTCAGACACATCCGCGATTTCCTTTTTATAATAAATCGCGAGCAGCACGACAAGGGCGTTTTCGCTTACCATTAAATAAATCAGCCTGTAGCCGTTTGATTTACCGGCGTCCGCGTCGGGGTTCGGAAGGCGGAGCTTATAGATACTGTACGGGATAGGCGTTTCAACACGCAGAATTTCATCACCGTCGAAATCCCCCGTAAAGTTGCCCTTTTCAAAGTTTTCGATAACCTCATCTATTTGGTCGGGCAAGAGATAAAATTTCTTTTTGCGGACAAGACGAGAAATTTGCTTCTCAAAATCGCCGCCGAAAATCACTCTAAATATCTTTATATCTTTCACGTTTATCCTCCTCAATTTCGGCACGCAGCCTGTTCATAAGCTCGCGCGCGTCACCCGCGGTCTTTTCCTTTCCCTCGGCGATCCGCGTGCCGTGTTTCAGCGCCCGTATAAAGCTGGCGGCAAATTGCTTTTTTGACATCACGTCATCTGCGCGGTCGGTTGTCCTTGCGTT
>JAISAA010000065.1 GCA_031266955.1 Oscillospiraceae bacterium
GGCTACCGGAAGTTCGTTATAGTTGTTCTTTAATTTATAAAGACGCCCATTTTTAGGATGGTAGGCGCATCCGCCCGCTTATCGTGTTTTGAAACCTCCGTCGAAACCATTACAGCCCCTTAGAGAATTTTTGCCTTACGCCATCTCCGGCTCGGGATAATCGACGCCGAACGTGTCCACCGTCACGCGCTTGATGCGCTGCTCCGTCTCCGGCGTGTCGTTCCCGTCCGCCGGGGTTTCCGCTATCGCGTCTACGACTTCAAGCCCGGACGTGACCGCGCCGAAGGCCGCGTACTCGCCGTCAAGGTGACGCGCCCGCGCGTGCATGATGAAGAACTGGCTCCCCGCCGAGTCGCGCGGCTTGGCGCGCGCCATACTGAGCACCCCGCGCGCGTGCTCAAGCTTATTTTCAAAGCCGTTGGAGGAAAACTCCCCGCGGATCGTATAGCCCGGGCCGCCGGTGCCGGCGCCGTCGGGGCAGCCGCCCTGGATCATAAAGCCGGGTATCACGCGGTGAAAAATCAAGCCGTCATAAAATCCGCGCTTTATCAGCGAGACAAAGCTTGCCACCGTGTTCGGAGCGACGTCGGGATACAACTCCGCCGTAATTACGCCTCCGTCCTCCATTTCAATAGTTACAATAGGATTTTCTATGGGATTTGCCATTTTGCCAAACCGTCCTTTCTTCTTTTGTGCCGGAATTTATCCGGCTTTACCTGTTCCGCGCTCCCTTACCGTCCGCGAGAGCTCGCGCGCGGTGTCGCGCGCCGCCTCGGACTCCCGTTTGTCATAGAGCTTTTTGCCCTTCGCCAGCCCGAGCTCTACTTTGACAAGCGAATCCTTGAAATAGAGCGACAGCGGAATGAGCGTCAGGCCGTCCCGCTTAACGCGGTCGTAAAGCCGCAAAATCTCCCGCCTGTGCATAAGCAGGCGCTTGGGGCGCATCGGGTCGCGGTTGAAGATATTGCCGTGCTCGTATGGCGAGATATGAATTCCCCGCGCAAAAAGCTCGCCGTCCTTCACCGCGCAGAACGAATCCTTCAGATTCACGCTTCCGGCGCGTACAGACTTGACCTCTGTGCCGAAAAGCTCTATCCCCGCCTCAAATTTTTCGAGGATATAATAGTCGTGGAACGCCTTCCGGTTCGAGGCGACCTGCTTTACCCCCTGACGCTTCGGCATACAGACCTCATCCTCCTCTCACGCCGCGCCCCGCAGTTCTTTTCCGGCTGCGGAGATTTAATTATACCCGCTTGTCAAGCGGCCTGTCAAGTGTTTTTACGGCTGAAAAATGTCATTTTCGTTACAATTTCGCCGCGTTGCGCCTGTCCGAAAGAGATTTAAGGGAATCCCGGCGCAAAAAAAAAGGCGGACGACCGAAGCCGTCCGCCGCGCGGATAAATTACAGATATCGCGTACCGGTTTATTACGCTACGGTCAGTACGACGCTCTCAGGAAGCTCGGAGAGCGGCTTGTCGGCGACCATGCCCGTGTAGTTGCCGGGGTTTGACGCCAGCACGAAGCATATGCTGTTGCCCGAGGCGCCGATGGCTACGCTCTGACCGTTGACGTCCTCGACGTTTATGACCGTGCCCGCCGAGTACGGCGTGTTCGTGGGAGCGAATGAGACGGGGTCTACGGCTGTGAGCTCGACGTCTACGGGGAAGGTCACAGTCGCGCCGTCGTCAAAATACAGGGCATACACATAGCCTGTCAGGCCCATTCCCAATGTGGAGAGGTCAAACAGATAATAGTTGTCCTGGACGCCCGTTGCGGTGAGTTCGACGACGATGTCGTCAACAACAGGGGGTGCGTCGGGGGTCGTCACGTCAATGGGCTCATCGGGGGTCGATACATCGACAGGCTCGTCGGGGGTCGCTTCGTCGGGAGTTACAGGCGAGACTTCTTCGGTCGGCGTGGGTGAGGTTTCAGGGGTATCGGTTGTTTCGCCGCAGGCTACGACGGCGGCCAGCATCATAAGCGCCAGCAGGATCGCGAGGGTCTTTTTCATTTTTGGGTCCTCCGTTTTTCATTTTTTGCCGTCACGCGCCGCGCTTTTTTTATATCTTTTATTTTATGTTTTTAAGTATTAAGCGCCGCCGCATCCCGGCGAGAATGCATTATACAGCAATGTAACCGTCTTGTCTACACGAAAATTGACGTAAAATCGTAATATTTTATGAATTTTATTTTCCGCCAAGATTATTTATCGGCTCCGCCGGGTACGGTAGCTCCGCGGCGCGCCCCTCAGAAAGACTGCGACGAACGTCGATAAGCCTCTGATTCCGGCTGCCGCGCCACGGATATTCAAGCGTTCTTTCCGCGAGTATAAATCTCCCGTCAACCAAAACGTCGGCGAGCCCGAGTAGATTCCGTTCGGCGGAACCGTCCCCGGCGACGACGAGCTCTTCAAACGTATAGCCCGTGTATATCCACACGTTCAGCCCGGCTTTTTTTGCCGCCTCGGCTATCTCCGCACAGTCCTCGGCCTGCGCGAACGGCTCGCCGCCGGAGAGCGTGAGGCCGTCCGTCAGCGGGTTTTTCAGCATTTCGGAAATTATATCGCTCACGGGGCGCTCCGTCCCGCCGTGAGCGTCGTGCGTCTGCGGATTGTGGCAGCCCTCGCAGCGGTGCGGGCAGCCCTGCGCGAACACCGTGAACCGCAGCCCCGGCCCGTCCACGATGGATTCCTGCACCGTACCGGCGATACGCAAAATGTAATACCTCCCCCGTCACGCCGTTTTATCAGATGGCGTGTTTGACGCGGTCGGCTTCCTCGGCGCGCTTGGCGTCGTTCCATCTGTCGAGCGTTTTGACGAGATATCCCGTCACGCGGCGGAGGCGCTTGAAGCCGGATTCGCTGTCGCCGTCGCTCTCAGCGCGGCCGCATTTGGGGCAGGTGTCACCGATGATGCCCGTGTAGCCGCACACGGGGTCGCGGTCGACGGGGTGGTTCACGGAACCGTAGCCTATGCCGGACTGCTGCATGAAGCGTATGATCTTTTCAAACGCCTCAAGGTTTTGCAGCGGGTCGCCGTCCATCTCCACGTAGCTTATATGCCCGGCGTTCGTCAGCGCGTGGTACGGCGCCTCGGTGCGTATTTTCTCGAACGCGCTTATGCCGAAGTAGACGGGAACGCGGAAGCTGTTTGTATAGTAGTCGCGGTCGGTCACGCCGGGGATGGAGCCGAATTTCCGGCGGTCGAGCTTTACGAAGCGCCCGGACAGCCCCTCCGCCGGCGTCGCGATGAGCGTGACGTTGAGCTTTCTTTTTATCGTCTCGTCGTCGCAGCGGCGGCGCATATGCGAAATTATCTCAATGCCGAGATTGCGCGCCTTGTCGGACTGCCCGTGGTGCTCGCCGATGAGCGCGACGAGCGCCTCGGCAAGCCCGATGAACCCGATGGAAAGCGTCCCGTGCTTCAGCACCTCGCGCACCTCGTCGTCCCATTTCAGCTTTTCGCTGTCGATCCACACGCCCTGGCCCATCAGGAACGGGTAGTTGTAGACGTGCTTGCGGCACTGTATCTCAAAGCGCTCCAAGAGCTGATCGATGACAAGACTGAGCTTGCCGTCTAAGTCCTCAAAGAACCGCCCGACGTCGCCGTTTGCCTTTATGGCCAGGCGCGGCAGATTGACCGACGTAAATGAGAGGTTCCCGCGCCCGTTGCTGACCTCGCGCTCCGGGTCGTGAATGTTGCCGATGACGCGCGTGCGGCAGCCCATGTACGCGATCTCTGTCTCCGGCCGCCCTTCTTTATAATATTGCGCGTTGAACGGCGCGTCGAGGAACGAGAAATTCGGGAACAGCCGTTTTGCCGAGCAGCGGCACGCGAGCTTGAACAGGTCGTAGTTCGGCTCGCCGGGATTCAGGTTCACGCCGGCCTTTACCCTGAAGACTTGAATCGGGTATATCGGCGTCTCGCCGCCGCCGAGGCCGTCTTCCGTAGAGAGCATGACGTTTTTCATCACCATGCGGCCTTCCGGAGACGTGTCCATGCCGTAGTTTATCGAAGAAAACGGCGTCTGCGCCCCCGCGCGCGAGTTCATCGTGTTCAGGTTGTGTATGAAGGCCTCCATCGCCTGGAACGTCGCGCGGTCGGTCTCCTTTGCCGCGTGGTAGTGCGCGAGCTCCTGCGATTTTTTTAAGTCTTCT
>JAISAA010000079.1 GCA_031266955.1 Oscillospiraceae bacterium
TGGCGGGAACGTATAACGGCGCGGCGGGCTACCGCGGCGTGGGCTACTGCGGAGGCAGTATGCTGTCAACGACGAATATCGCGGAGAACAACGTCGTTTTCGGCGGAGAGGACAGATTATACGAGCAGATCGAAAACACGCTGTTCGCGCTCGACGGCGACCTGTACGTCGTCGTCACAGGCTGTCAAGTGGAGATCATCGGCGACGACGCCCGCGGCATAGCGCGGGGCTTTTCGGACCGGAACGTCATCGGCGTGAGCACGCCCGGCTTCCTCGGCAACACGCTTAAGGGCTACGACGCCGTTATGACGGCGATAGTAGAAAACGTCATAGAGCCGTCGCCGATCAAGGACACGAGAGAGGTGAATATCTTCGGCGTCGTGCCGGGCCACGACGTATTCTACCGCGGCAATTTGGACGAGATAGAGCGTCTGCTGGGGCTCGTGGGCGTGAAGGCGAACACATTCTTCGGCACGGGAAACAGCATAGCGAAGCTTCGCCGGTACGGCGCGGCGTCGCTGTCCGTCGTGCTCGCGCCGGAAACGGGTGTTCAGCCCGCGCGGAGGCTGCAAGAGATAAACGGCACGCCGTATATTTTGTCGGAGCTGCCGATAGGCCCGAGCGGCACGGCGGCGTTCCTGCGGCAGCTCGGCGCGGCGTTAGGACTCGACGGTACGCTCGTCGAACGGGTCATCGCGAGCGAGAACGCGTACTTCTACGACTTTTTCGGGCGCATTGTGGATATGTATTCCGACCTCGACTGGCAGCGGTACGCCATCACCGTCGCCGACAGCTATTACGCCCACGCGCTCACAAAATTCGTCGCGAACGACCTCGGCTGGATACCGCAGCTGACCGCCGTCAATGACCTTGAGAACGAGCAGCAGCAGGCGGAATACGCCAAACGCTTTGACGATGTTACGAGCGAAGCAAGGCCCGCCGTGGTGTTCGAGCAGCAGGCCGGGCAGATAATCAAGCACGTCCGCGGAAGCTGGGGGCTCAACCGCAACGAAAAGTATTACGACGCGCTGTCGCCCGCGTTCGTGATCGGCTCCGGCATCGAGGCGGGCTTGGCGGAGACGCTGAACGCCAATCTGCTGACCGTCGCGTTCCCCGTGAGCAACCGCGTCGCGCTCAACCGGGGCTACGCCGGGTTCAGGGGCGGCCTGACGCTTACGGAAGACCTGCTTTCGCAGCTCGTTTCGGCCCGATAGAGAATTTTCAAGACAGGAGAATTGCAATTATGTCAACAAAATTTACTCAGGAATTGACCTACGGCTTCACGCGGCAGGTAGCGCCGCCCGTGCGGGAGACGCGGATTGGCGTATGCTCCGCGTACTGCGGCGAATGCTCTCAGCTTATCGAGGACATCCAAAGCGGCTGCGCCCAGCTGCAAAGCCGCAAATTCGCGCAGAGCGGCGGCTGCCAGCTTATGCTCGCCGTCGGGATTGTCAGCAGCCTTACAAACGCGGTGATAATCGTACACAGCCCGCTCGGCTGCTGCTCCGGCTTCGTGGGCACGAGCGGCACGCGCAAGACCACCCGCGCCACGCGCGGCAAGCGCAGCGAGGAATTCGTGTGGCTGCACACGAATATGGACGAACAGGACGTCGTTCAGGGCGGCATCGACAAGCTACGCGACGCGGTGCTGTACGCCGAGCGCGAATACCACCCGGACGCGATCATCATCGCCAACGGCTGCGTCCCCGGCATCATCGGCGACGATATAGACTCGCTTGTGACGGAGCTGGACGGGCGGCTGTCCGCCAAGCTCGTTCCGATACACTGCGAGGGCTTCAAGAGCAAATACGTCGCCAGCGGTTACGACAGCGCGTATCACGGGCTGCTGCGCCACTTGGTCGAGCCCGTCGTGAAGGAGCGCAGCGCCATACCAGACGTCGAAGAACAGCGCGGCTTCGCTGACGGCTACCGCATATCAAGGACGGTGAATATTTTCAACGTCGGCAGCAACAGCAACGGCGACGAGGTCGAGCTCTCGCGGCTCATCTCGGCCCTCGGGCTGACGCCGCGCGTCCTGCCGCTCAACGCCACGCTCGACGACCTCGCGCACATCGGCGAAGCCGCGCTGAACGTATCGATATGCGCCACGCACGACGACTATCTGCTCGGGCACTTAAAGGAGCGCTTCGGGACGCCGTACATCATCGACACGCTGCCCATCGGCATACGCAGCACGAACAGATGGCTGCGCCAGATCGCGGCGCATTTCGGCTTGGAGGAAGAGGCGGAGCGCGTGATAAAGCTCGAAAACGACGAGCTGAACAAGGCCTTGGAGCCGTTTCGCAAGCTGCTGTCCGGCAAGAGCGTCTATGTGGGCGGGGGCGAGACGCGCATCCTCACCACGGCGGCGTTTTTCAAGGATGAGCTCGGAATGAGGCTCGTGGGCGTGAAGGCCCACAACGTGGACCGTTTTGTGGAGGAGATAGCGGAGGAGCTGCACGATCCGCAGCTTGAGATCACCGTCGCCGCGGGTCAGCCCGCGGAGGAGGTCGCGGTCGTGAAGCGCCTGAAACCGGATATCTATTGCGGGCATATGGGCGCGAACGGCTGGATAAGCCGCTTGGGAGTGCCAAATTTGCCGTTGTTCGGGATGACGCTGAACTATATGGGCTACACAGGCGCCTATGAGCTCGCCCGGAAGGCGGCCAAAGTTATCAAGAACACGAGCTTTTTCAGGAACGTGTCCGAATACGTCGGCTTGCCGCTGTCGCGGGAATGGCTCGCGACGGATACAAGACTTAATATTAAGGAGACCGAAGCGGTATGAGCAAGATAGTAAACAACCTAACACAGCTTATCGGCGACACTCCTGTGCTGCGCCCGCAGAACTTCAACGCGCTCGCGAGGATAACCGGCTCGGACCTGCTGTTAAAGCTCGAATACTTCAATCCGCTCGGCAGCGTGAAGGACCGCATCGCGTATTCGATGGTCGTTGACGCGGAGAAAAAAGGCGCGCTCACACCCGACAGCGTGATAATAGAGCCGTCGAGCGGGAACACGGGCGTGGGGCTCGCCTTCGTCGCGGCGGCGCGCAGATATAAGATCGTGGTGGTAATGCCGGACACGATGAGCTCCGAGCGCCGCGCTCTCGTGACCGCGCTCGGCGCGGAGCTCGTCTTAACGCCCGGCGCGCAGGGGATGAAGGGCGCGATCCGTAAAGCAGAGGAGCTTCAAACGCAAATCGCGCACGGCGTCATTTTACAGCAGTTTGAAAACCCCGCGAACCCGGAGATACACCGCTCGACGACGGGGCCGGAAATTTGGGAGGCTACGGACGGCAAGATCGACGTTTTAGTCGGCGGAGTGGGCACTGGCGGCACGCTCACGGGCGCGGGCGCGTACTTGAAAGAGCGCAAGCCCGACCTTAAAATAGTGGCGGTCGAGCCGTCCGCGTCGCCCGTGCTGAGCGGAGGCAACCCCAGCCCGCACAAAATACAGGGCATCGGCGCGGGCTTCATCCCGAGCGTGCTCGACTTAAAGCTCGTGGACGAGATATACAAGGTGCTCGACGACGAGGCGACGGACACCGCGCGCACGCTTGCGCGGGAGGAAGGCCTGCTTGTCGGCATATCGAGCGGCGCGGCGGCGTTCGCGGCGGCGCATATCGCCCAGCGCCCGGAAAACGCGGGAAAAACCGTCCTCGCGATACTGCCGGACACGGGCGAGCGGTATCTGTCCACGGGCATATTCGACGCGCGTGACGAGAAGTCGCGCTACTGGTATAACTGAATCGGTCAACCGAAAGGATAAGGATTTTGATAATGGCAAAGCAAATAAAGCAAATAGCGATCTACGGCAAGGGAGGGATCGGGAAATCGACCACGACCTCCAATTTGTCCGCCGCGCTGTCAAGGCTCGGCTACAAGGTGATGCAGTTCGGGTGCGACCCCAAGGCGGACAGCACAAATACCCTGCGCGACGGCAGCTACATACCGACGGTGCTTGATACGCTGCGCGAGAAAGGGCAGATCAAGGCCGCCGACGTCGTGTTCCGGGGCTTTAACGGCATATACTGCGTGGAGGCGGGCGGCCCCGCTCCCGGCGTCGGCTGCGCGGGACGCGGCATAATCACGGCGGTGGAGCTGTTCAAGCAGCAAAAGACTTTTGAGGAGCTCGAGCTCGACTATGTGATCTATGACGTGCTCGGCGACGTCGTGTGCGGCGGGTTCGCGATGCCGATACGCGAGGGTATCGCGCAGCACGTTTTCACGGTGTCCAGCGGCGATTTTATGAGCATTTATGCGAGCAATAACCTGTTCAAGGGCATAAAAAAGTATTCAAACGCCGGCGGCGCGCTGCTCGGCGGCGTTATCGCCAACTCGATGGACCGCGGCTACAACCGCGAGATAGTAACGGACTTCGCCGAGCGCACGAAAACGCAGATAGTGCAATACATCCCGCGCTCCGTGACCGTGACGCAATGCGAATTAAAAGGCAAAACAGTGATAGAAGCCGCGCCGGAGAGCGAGCAGGCCGGAGTGTACGCAAGGCTCGCGGAGACGATAGCGGCGCACGAGGTCAGCAAAACGCCGTCTCCGCTGGAGCTGCAAGAGCTCCGCGACTGGGCGGCGGGCTGGAGCGACAGGCTGCTCGCGCTTGAAAGCGGCATTGTGGTCGGCGGCGAAAGCGCCGGTATATAAATTTCTGGATCGGGAGGGGCGCGTATGAAAATAGCGCTTGCGACAAGCGACGGCGAGACCGTAAACCGTCACTTCGGCAACACGCCGTATTTTGTGATAGCCGAGGTCACGCCGGACGGCTTTGAAATGCTCGAAAGCCGGGAGAACAACGGCGGCTGCGGGCTGACGCTGAAAGAGCTCAATATCAACTGCTTCGACGAGACCGTCGCGCTCGTCTCAGACTGCGGCGCCGTGATCGCGGCGAAAATCGGCAGGGCGGCGGTGAGCGAGCTCCAGCGCAATAATATTCAGGCGTTAGAGCAGGCCGGCTCAATCGAGAGCCTGCTGGCGAGGTATGCGAAATACCTCGGCCGCGGCGGCTACAGGCCGGCGGCGCCGCGCCGGAGCTTGGAGCTCGAACACCCCTGCTTCGCGCTCGGCAGGCCGAACAACAAGGGGCGCGTGCATTTGCCGGTCAGCCCCGGCTGTAATATCGCGTGCGCGTTTTGCTCGCGCGCTTTAGACGCCGACCGCGGCGTCCTGCGCCCCGGCGTCACGGGAGAGGTGCTGACCCCGCGGGAAGCGCTCGACGTCGTGCGCCGCGCCGTGGAGCTCGCGCCGGAGATAACCGTCGCGGGGATAGCGGGGCCGGGCGATACGCTCGCGACGCCGTACGCGTTGGATACGTTCCGGCTGATAAAGCGCGAGTTTCCGAATTTACTGCGCTGTATGTCCACAAACGGCCTGCTGCTGCCCGAGAAGGCCGGGGAGCTTTTGGAGGTCGGCATCGACACGCTGACCGTGACCGTCAACGCGGTCGAGCCGGATATACTGAAGCAAATCGTATTCGGCGTTGACCCCGAAACGCTGATCCGCAATCAGTTAGAGGGCATCCGCAGAGTATCGTCGGCGGGTGTGACCGTCAAGGTAAACACCGTGCTCGTGCCGGGCGTGAACGACAAGCACATAGCCGAGATCGCGAAGGCGGTGAGCGAAGCCGGGGCGACGGTGTACAATATCATTCCGCTTATACCGCAAAACAAGCTGTCGCACGTCCGCGAGCCCGAGTGCGACGAGCTCGACGCGGCGCGGCGCGGCGCCGAGCCGTACATCAGAGTATTCCGCCACTGCCAGCACTGCCGCGCCGACGCCGTCGGCGTCCCCGGAGGCCGCGACTACGGCGAGCTCATATACGGCGCGCGCGCGGCGCAGGAAAACACGTTTTCACACGGCTGACGCGCGGCGGCAAACGGGCTTTGCCCGTTGTGTATGATTTAACGTGCGTGCGCGCACGGGGAACGCGCATTTGCGCGACGTCGCGCTACGGTGCGCCGTGTTCATAACAACGCTCCGTTTATATTTTGGCAACGCGGCGGTTATTGCACCGCCGCGCGCAATGTTCTAAAATGTCTGTCAAGCAGGTCGCGGCAGCGGGAGCCTCCGCGCTCCCGCGCCCGCAGGCACGTTAAATCTTATTAAATCTTACATCCGTCCGCAAGGCGGGCGGCGAAAGGACATTTTATGAACATTTCAGCAAATTTAAGGCGTCTGCGCCAAAAGCTCGATATGACGCAGGAGGCGCTCGCGGCGACTATCTGCGTTTCGCCGCAGGCGGTGTCCAAGTGGGAACGCGGGGAGGGCTTGCCGGACATTACGCTCGTACCGAGCATAGCCTTCGCCCTCGGTGTGACGACGGACGTGCTTTTCGGCGTGAATGAGGCCTTGAGGAAAGAACAGGTACAAAAAATAGGAAATGAGTCCGCAAGAATACTATTTGCGGATATGGCGGACGCCTCCGACTGGGCGAGCTTAAATCCCGACGGCGCCGCGGATTATATCCGCGAAAAGCTGCGTGACTATCCGGACGAGTGGATGCTGTGGACGTGGCTCGCGCATTATCTTGCAGCTGCTTCGCACATAAATACGCCGGAATTCGATGAAGCAAAATACGACGAGGTCATCAGGATACACGAGCGCATCGCTTCAACGGCGCCGGAGCTTGATGATCGGCTTAACGGCGTTTTCAACCTCGTGGTCGATCACGCTGCGATAGGAAATTATGACCGGGCTGAGGAGGCCGCGAAACGCCTTCCGAGACGCGCAAGGAGCTATGCAGAAGCCGCGCGCTTGTTTATGCGCGGCGCACCTCTGAAAAAATTCCTCGAAGAAGAGCTTTTTGAAGCGGTGTCTCATACCTGCTCGCTCGTAACGAGCGCTGTAGGTGGTATTCACAGCGACGGTATGCCGGTGGATAGATCGCACGTCGGCTCGCGCGAGGAGAGACTCTCGCTGCTCGAATTTGCGGCGAGGGTGTATGAGCTGACGCGTGATTTCCCGTGGGGCGGGAAATTGGCCTCGGGCGCCGCGTCCTCGTATTTCAACGCGGCGGAAATGCTGATGGACGAATACGGAGACATCGATTCGGCGTTCGGCTATCTCGAACGCGCCGCCGGCTGCTGCGAGCCGATTCCCGGCGAAAAAACCGCGCGCCTCTCCCGCGGGCAGGAGCCTTTCGCCGATGGAGCGGAGGACTATACTCCGACCGACGCGGCGCGTGAATCGCTGCTCGGAATTTTGAACTACGCCAACGACATTCCGAAGGGCGCGACAAGCGCGTTCACGCCTGTACGCGACGACCCGCGCTTTTTGGCGATAATTGAAAAGCTGAAGCGCCGCGCGCTATAAGAAAAAAATCGCTGTATATGTCAAGCGAAAAAAAGATACGTCAGCCGCTGTCTATCGACAGCGGCTGATTTTCAAATTAGAACGCACGTGGGAAACGACCGGTTTCGACGTTAGATGCCACAGCAGCCGAAGGGCTACCTTTTTTCAACCCTCCCTATTGCAAAACCGCAAATCCGTATTATAATAGTAACATTATAAACGGAGGCGCGGGCGGACGTTTGATTTTACGTGCGCGCGCGCACGGGGAACGCGGCTGCGCCGCGACGTCGCGCGAATGCGCGTTACCCGCGCCGCTATTTTGGAGGTGAGCCGAGCAATGGCAGAACGCGCGCTTGCCGCGATGAGCGGCGGCGTTGACAGCTCCGTCGCCGCGTATTTACTGCTTCAAAGCGGGTACGACGTCACGGGCGCGATGATGAAGCTCTTTGAAAACGAGGAC
>JAISAA010000107.1 GCA_031266955.1 Oscillospiraceae bacterium
CACTACCGCACGCGGCTGACGCACACGCTTGAGGTCTCGCGCATAGCGCGGACGATTTCCCGCGCGCTCAGGCTCAACGAAGACCTGACGGAGGCGATAGCGATCGGGCACGATCTCGGGCACACGCCGTTCGGTCATGCGGGAGAGCGCGCGCTGGACGCGATAATGTCCGCAGAGGGAGGCTTCCGCCATAACGAGCAGAGCCTGCGAGTTGTGGACAGGCTCGAAAAAGGCGGGCGGGGCCTGAATCTTTCTTACGAGACGCGCGACGGGATATTAAAGCACACGGGATCGGAACTGCCCGAGACGCTTGAAGGGCGCGTCGTGCGTGTATCTGACCGCGCGGCGTACCTGAACCACGACCTTGACGACGCTCTCCGCGCCGGAATTATAACGGCGGAGGATATTCCGCCGGAAATACTCTGCGCGTTCGGGGAGAGCTTGTCGCGCCGCGTCGATACTGTCGTGCGGGACGTCATAAGCGAGAGCGCCGAGACGGGGGAGATTGCGATGTCGGCGGGGCTCAGGCTCGCGTTCGAGGGCTTTTACAGCTTTATGTACGAGAATTTATATATGAACGTGCGCGCGAAAAGCGAAGAAACGAAGGTTTTCGGTATCCTCAACGGGATTTTCGGGTATTATGTCAAAAGTCCTCAAAAGCTTCCCGACGACTACCGCGCGATAGCGGACGCCGACGGGCTCGCGAGAGCCGTATGCGACTACGTTTCCGGTATGACGGATTCATACGCCATAGCGGAATATGAGCGTCTGTTTGTCCCGGACGCCTGGCATATAAGATAAAAGCGCGGAAAACACGCTTGAGAAAGGAGGGGACGCGGTAATGCCGATCCCGCACAGCTTTATAGAAGACCTGCTCGCGCGGATAGATATGTCGGAGCTTGTATCGTCATATGTGAAACTCACGAAGCGGGTCGGCTCGAACGAGTACGGACTGTGTCCGTTCCACAGCGAAAAGACGCCGTCGTTCAGCATCAACCGGGAAAAGCAGATATATTACTGCTTCGGCTGCGGGCGCGGCGGAGGCGCTGTAAACTTCGTTATGGAAATGGAGAATCTCACGTTCCCGGAGGCTATCGAGGTTTTAGCGCGGCGCGCCGGTATGACTATGCCTGACGCCGTCGGCGTCGAGGATGCGGAAAAGCGCCGCCGTATGCTTGCGCTCAATCGCGACGCGGCGCGGTTTTATCACGAAAAGCTGACGGACGCGCCGGACGGCGCCGCCGCGAAATATATGCGCGCGCGCGGTATCACGCCGAAAATGGCGCGGGTATTCGGCCTCGGCTCGGCGCCCGATGTGTGGGACGCGCTGACAGCGGCGATGAGGGCGCGGGGCTATCTGGACGAGGAGCTTATCGCGGCGGGGCTCGCAAAGCGCGGAAAGGGCGGCGGCGCGTATGACTATTTTCACGACAGGCTGATATTCCCGGTCATAGACGTGCGCGGGAACGTCATAGGCTTTTCGGGGAGGATTTTATCAAGCGCGGAGCCGAAATACCTCAACTCGCCGGATACGATAGCTTTCAGCAAAAGCCGCAACCTTTTCGCGCTGAACCTCGCGAAAAAATCGAAGGCCGGGATGCTGATTTTGACCGAGGGGAATATCGACGTCGTATCCCTGCACGGCGCGGGGATAGACTGCGCCGTGGCGTCGCTCGGCACGTCTCTGACCGGCGAGCAGGCGCGCCTTATGACGCGGTATACGGATAAGGCGGTGATCTGCTACGACAACGACGCGGCGGGTGAAAAGGCGACGGAGCGCGCCATCGGCATACTTGAAAGAACGGGCATAAACGTGCGCGTGCTACGTCTGCCCGGCGCCAAGGACCCGGACGAATATATCCAAAAGCACGGCGCGGACAGCTTCCGCAACCTGCTCGACCAAAGCGAGAATCACGTGGAATACCGCCTGCGCGTGATACTCACGGAGGAAAGCTTAGAGACGGACGAGGGGCGCATCGGCTATCTGACCCGTGCGACGCAGGCGTTGGCGGAGGTCCCGTCCGCCCCGGAGCGCGAGGTGTTCGGGCGCACAGTGGCAAAAAACGCCGGCGTGTCATATGAAGCGATAGAGACCGAAGTGCGCAAGATACGAAGATCGCTCGCGAAAAAGGAAAAAGCGCAGCTTCGGCGCGAGGAAGAACGCCCGAAGGCGGCTATGCAGCCGGCGGATAAGGCGCTGCGATACTCAAACGAATATTCCGCCGTGGCAGAGGAAGGCGTCATACGCTGCTTGTTTGCCGACCCGGAGACGTTCGACGCGGCGCGGGAGGCGGGACTGCGGCAGGAGGAATTCACGTCGCCGTTTCTCGGCAAAATCTACGGCAGGCTTATGGAACGCGACGCCGAGGGAGAGCGCGCCCCGCCCCCGATAGTCCTCGCGGAGCTTGAGACGGGCGAGGCGGCGCATCTGACAAAGCTTCTGCGTCAGCCGTCGTCGAAACAGGAGGGCGTGCGCGCGCTGCGGGATTACATAGAAAGAATACGTGAGGAAAAACTGAAAAGCGGGAGCGATATCACACAGGCGCTTCTCGCGGTACAGAAAATAAAACAAAGAAAGGTCATGGGGTAAAAATTATGGATATGCTGGATATTGACGGACTGCTTGACGTCGAAAATCTCGAAAACGAGGGAAATGAAGAATTGCGTCAGGCGCTGGCGGACGAGCGCATAGGCGCGCTTATCGAGGAGGGCAAAAAACGCGGAAATCTGTCGTCCGAGGAGCTTTATGAGGTTTTGGAGGATATGGACCTCGAAACGGAGCAGGTGGATAAGATATACGACACGCTTGAGGATCTGAATATCAATACGACGACGGAGCCCGACACGGCATTCGTCCCGGAAGAGGTCGCCGCGCCGGACGTAGAGGAGCTGCAAGAGATCGAGGAGCTTGCCGACGACGAGCTCGTCGAGCCGGACGCCCTCGCCGACACGTTCAACGTAGACGACCCGGTGCGTATGTACCTCAAGGAGATCGGCAGAGTGAACCTGCTGACGCCGGAGGAGGAGGTCGCCCTCGCGCAGAAAATGAGAGAGGGCGACGAGCAGGCGAAGCAGCGTATGTCGGAGGCGAATCTGCGCCTTGTCGTATCCATCGCGAAGCGCTACGTCGGGCGCGGGATGCTGTTCCTCGACCTGATACAGGAAGGCAATCTCGGGCTTATCAAGGCCGTGGAAAAATTCGATCATACAAAGGGCTATAAATTCTCGACCTACGCTACTTGGTGGATACGGCAGGCCATCACGCGAGCCATCGCGGATCAGGCGAGGACGATACGTATCCCTGTGCATATGGTCGAGACGATAAACAAGGTGATGCGCATTTCGCGCCAGCTATTGCAAGAGCTCGGGCACGACCCGTCGCCGGAGGAAATTTCCGCCGATATGGGAATGCCCGTCGATAAAGTGCGCGAAATACTGAAAATAGCGCAGGAGCCCGTGTCGCTCGAAACGCCGATAGGCGAGGAGGAGGACTCGCATCTCGGAGATTTTATCCCCGACGAGGACGCGTCCGCGCCGGCAGAAGCCGCAAGCTTCACTCTGCTTAAAGAACAGCTCGCCGAGGTGCTCAAAACGCTCACCCCGCGCGAGGAAAAGGTCCTTCGTCTGCGCTTCGGGGTCGAGGACGGGCGCTCGCGCACGCTCGAGGAGGTCGGCCGGGAATTCAACGTCACGCGCGAGCGTATACGGCAGATCGAGGCGAAAGCGCTGCGCAAGCTGCGCCATCCGAGCCGCAGCAAAAAGCTGAGAGATTTCCTGACATAAGAGCCGCGCGCGCAGCGGCCTGCAAGCGCAGGGTGACCTGTAAAGCAGAATGACCTGTAAAGCAGAGTGAAAGGAAACAGACTCAATTGAAAAAGATAAAAGCATTTGTAAGCGAATATATTTTGTCGGATGAGCAGCCGATCTCGGTGCGCATACTCAATATGACGTACATACTCGGGATTTTTGTGTCGATTGCCGCGATAATAATGCAGAGCTTGGAAAGCAACTCGCCCATCGCGACGGCGGCTATCGCCGCGCTGCCGCTGGTGGTGATATGCCTGCTCGTGATAGTCAATAAATTTAAGCTGTACACGTTCGGGAACTGGTTTATCATAATAACCGTGTGTATGATTTTTATGCCTGTCACGTTTTTCACCTCCGGCGGGATAAACAGCGGTATGCCGGCATTCTTTACGATGTCCGCCGTCGCGATATTCCTGCTCTCGCGCGGGCGGGGCTTCGTCGTCGCGCTTATCTTGCATTACGCTGTGGTCGCGGCCTGCTATTACGCGGCGTACAAGGGGTTTATTCCGGTCGTGGAGCTGGAAAGCGAGGCGATGATAGCGACCGACTGCTTCTACGCCGTGCTGTTTTCCAGCGCGTTCATCGGAGTGTTTTTGAAGCTTCAGGACCGTTTTTACAAGCACGAAAAGCTCCGCGCCGACGACGCGATAAAGGTGTTAGACGCCGCGCGCGTCTCCGCCGTCGCCATATTTGAAAGCAGTCCGTATGTGAACATCCTGTTTGACAGCGACTTGAAGCTCATAGACTGCAACGACGCCGCGGCCAAATATGTCGGCGTCGAAACGCGCGAAGAGCTGCTTTCAAGCTTCAGCAGGCTTGTGCGGTACATCGTTCCGGAATATCAGTCGGACGGCCGTAAATCGACCTCTCTGACGCAATGGGTCAGCCAGGCGCTTGAGCGCGGTTCCGTCAGCTTTGAGACCGAGCTGAAGCTGAAAGGCGAAACGCGCGCCGCGAGCATTGTGTTAAAGCGCATCCCTTACGGCAAGGGCTTCGCCGTCGCCGGCTACATAGTGGACATTACGGAAACGCGCGAGGCGCAAAACGCCGTCACGCGCCGCAACAAGCTGCTTTCCGCAGTAAACGAGGTCGCGGCGCTGCTGCTCTCCTCAAGTGGCAACGAATCAATAAACACTGACATCACGGACGCGCTGAGCACGCTCGCGCTCGCGATAGACGTTGACCGCGCGTTCATCTGGCGCAACAGCGTCCGGGACGACGTTATATACAGCGCGCAGATAACAGCGTGGCGGCGCGACGGAGAGCCCGTGCCGCCGCTTGACAGCCTGCCGTTCGACAAAGTGCTGCACGGCTTTGAGACGGACGAGAACGGTATCGTCAAGCTTATAAACGCAAAGGTTTCTGAGCTGCCGCCCGGTTCGATAGACCCGCGCGCGACTGCCGGTATGAAGTCCTTCCTGATGACGCCTATCGTGCGGGACGGCGAGTTTGAGGGCTTCATCACGTTCGAGGATTTCACGGAGGAGCGCGTTTTCTCGCGCGAGGACGAGGACGTTATATCTTACGGCGCTATGCTGATAGGCGCGGCGTTCCGGCGCTCTGAGCTTATGGACGGTATTATTCAGGCGCGGCGCGAGGCCGAGACGGCTTCCCGCGCGAAGGGTGACTTTTTATCGAATATGAGCCACGAAATGCGCACCCCGATGAACGCAATAATAGGAATGACGGCGATAGGCAAGAACGCGTCGGATATCGACCGCAAGGACTACGCTTTCGCGAAGATAGACGACGCCTCGACGCACCTGCTCGGCGTTATCAACGACATTCTCGATATGAGCAAGATCGAGGCAAATAAATTCGAGCTGTCGCCCGACTCGTTCAACTTTGAAAAGATGCTGCAAAAGGTCGTGAACGTGATAAACTTCCGCGTCGATGAAAAGCGCCAGAGCCTGACGGTACATATCGACAAAAATATCCCGCGCGTGCTCGTCGGCGACGACCAGCGCCTCGCGCAGGTCATAACAAATCTGCTCTCAAACGCGGTAAAGTTCACGCCGGAGGAAGGACATATCACGGTCACGACGAGACTTGCCGGGGAGGCGGACGGCGTCTGCACGGTGCAAATTGAAGTTACGGACACGGGTATCGGTATTTCGCCGGAGCAGCAGGAGCGCCTTTTCAGCTCGTTCCAGCAGGCGGAGAGCAGTACGTCCCGAAAATTCGGCGGCACGGGGCTCGGCCTGGCGATATCAAAGAGGATCGTCGAGAT
>JAISAA010000133.1 GCA_031266955.1 Oscillospiraceae bacterium
GCGGTCTTTTCCTTTCCCTCGGCGATCCGCGTGCCGTGTTTCAGCGCCCGTATAAAGCTGGCGGCAAATTGCTTTTTTGACATCACGTCATCTGCGCGGTCGGTTGTCCTTGCGTTCATATCGGATTCTCCTTTCAGTTGCTGCTATATTATATGCCCTTTTGGGCTTGCTATCAATCGTCGTCACCGTGCCAGAGGCGGCGCATATCGATCAGTTTGCCGCGGGGCGGGGGGCGGCAAGCTTTAGGCTCGGCTTTACTTCGCTTGATTGCCGCGACGCGCTTTCCGCATATGCGGCGATGTCGAGAGACAGACGGCGCACAAAGCCGCCGGCCTCGGGGCATATGGCGCCGAGTTCGCTGGCGGTCGGAGCTGGCCGGCCTTCCTGAAGCTCGGTCAGCACCCAACCGGAAGCGGCGTCGACACCCATCAGAATAGCGCCGTCAAGATCGTCGCCCTCTGTTACGCAGCCGGGCAAGTCCGGGACTTCGACCGTATATCCGCCGCCCTCGTCCCACGGGTAGAATATTGCGGGGTATTTGAGTTTCATAATGATTATCTCCTATCGTTTTATTCCGGCCTGCTTCAGTATTGAAGCTGCGGTTTTTACGTTCAAGTCGCCTTTGTGTCTTGGTATCGTCACTTTTCCCGATTTCTTCGGGTGTTTATACTGGCGGTGCGAGCCCGCCGTGTCAACACATTTCCATCCGTCGGCTAATATTATTTTCTCTATCTCTCTGAATTTAATGGGCTCAGCTCCTTTGTCTTTTTATTATATGCCCTTTTGGGCCGGGTATCAATCGTCGCCCCTCCACAGCCGCCGCATATCAATCAGCTTGCCTCGGGGGCGGCTGGCGGCGGATTTGGGGTTGGTGGGGGCGATTATTCGGCGGTCGCGAGCAATACGTAGTTTTTGTCTCTTTCACGGCGCTCCTCTTTTAATCTCTTCAAAATGGTACCGGTGCGCACGGCGAAATCCAAGTTTCTCGGCCTCTTCAACTTTTTGGACATATTGTTCGCCTCGCTCCCGTTCAATAGAAACTCGGTCATATTGTTGATCAAACGGTAAATGATAAATCTTTTCGCCAGTCTTTTTAGAGATGTTACATTTTATTTGCGGATATTCGCGATTAAACTGACATTTTTCGTGGTATTCTACTCTTAGAGTATCCGCGCACTGCTTTGCGAGTTCTGATAAAGAAGTCGTTGTGAAAAACACCCCTCGTACTACTTCCGAATCATTGCTTTTTTCAATAAGTTTATACTTTGTGACTGTTCCAAACAACTGGAATATATGTTTCTCGTGGATGGTTCGCTCCTCTCTCCAGCGCTTGCACTGAATAATGAGCACTTTATTTCTTCGCTTTGCGATTAGGTCTCGCCCTTGATCCTCAAGCCCTGCCGAAGCCCCAAAATAGACTACAGAGTACCCTTGCTTTTCGTACAAATAACCGATGTATCGTTCAAAATCAATGCCCGCACTCCAAGCTGATTTATTCGGAGAGTTAATATAGCGGTCAAGCGCAAGTTGGTATTTCTCTGTTGTTGATAATCGCCGATATTCTTTAGGCGACAGCCAGTTCGCTACCGTTTCGTATTCGCCGTCGCTCTCAATCTCTGAGGGAGGGGCAATCGTTTCTAATTCTTTGCCAGTAATTTCTTTGTAGTCTTCTATCCACGGGAAAAGTGATTCATACGCATTAAGCTGATAGCGCAACAAAAATAGATCACGTGCTAATATTTTCTTTTCCTTGGCTATAATCGCAATGGTGTCTGCCGCTTTTTGCGCGGGGTGCGGCTTATGTCTCAAATAATCTTCGATATTGGAATCTTCTTTATGCAATATATCTGCCATCATCTCAGCGACCCACGGGGCGGCGCTGATTTGAGCTTCCGCGACTGCTTTCACCTGAGCTTCTTTCTCTAATATCTTTTTCTCTTTTGAACGATATCCCCATAACGAGGCTATAACATTCACGATAATGCTCCCTCCGATCAAAACGGATGGAATGGTAATCAAAATTATTTTTGTAATCTCCAAATTTCAGACCTCCCGCTGGATTACTCTTTTGCGTTCGTTAAAGATGCCGGGCTTTTCTGGATATTATCCTAACTTCTTTATTTTTTTTGTGGCTGTTCGCCATTGGTTGTTTCTACGGGTCCAAAATTCATACCCTGAACAACAGAACTATTTGATATATTTCCGGAAATTTTATTAGAAATATCGCCTCCTATTCCTGTGAAATATTCCGGTTGCTTCTTGGTTTCTTCTGCCAATTTTAGAATTGTTCTTGCTGTTGGTCTATATGCGCGATTAGCTTGAGTTCCCTTTCGCAATTCTCGCATATTCATAATATGAAACCACATACTTGTTTTGTTACGCACCACTTCATCAGGCAATGAGTTTATGGAGATTTTATCTAATTGCTCGTAAATCCGTTTTACTTCTAAATCATTGTATGCGGCAAAGTCCCATCCCGATTCTTCGGCAAGAGCTGCAATCTCCGTATATCCTTTTTGAGTATTTTGATTATTAAATTCTACTCGAACCTGTTCAAAAAAGCGCTTTAAGATATCTTCGTTAATGGGAATCTCCGACACGGCGTTTGCGCCTTCCATTGTTTCAACAAAATAACTTTCTAAGCTTTGTGTAGAGTCTTTGGGACTAAAATGTAAAGGGGTTAAACTCGTTCCTATTTTCCCAACGAATGTTTTTGGATCCGTATCTCCCCTCAGCGTTTTTACATACTTACCCAATTCGGTTATGCGGTTGTTCATAGATAAATCTCCTTCATTAAATAAATTTTTCTTTTCAAATTCAAACGCCGCTGCCATAAGCTGATGACGAGTCCGAATATCAAGTTTGTTATAAATTCGCAGCAATTCAACTTCTTCGTCGGATATGCTGCGCTCATTGCCGTTGCGGACTATGAGCGTACCTTGATTTGTACCCTGAACCACATTTGACGAAGTAATATCGCCCGATATGCAAAGGCTTTCCGGTGTACCCATCCCTAAAAGGTAGTATGAATCTGTACCGAGTGCTCTGGCGATAATAGCCAATCTATCAGCAGATGGCATTTTGCCAGCTTTCATATTATCTATGACGCTTTTTCCCAATCCGTTTTCAAGTAAAAGTTTATTTACCGAAATCTTGTGTTGGCGCGCTGATTCAGTGATTCGCACGGCTATCTCTTGCGGGCTGTACATATAGCCATCTCCTTTTTGTAATATATTTTGTTTTTGTACTATTGAACTTTATTCCGTCTATAGACCGTTTTATGGTTGACATCCATCTAAAGACGGAATATACTATTGTTGCGCCCAAAAACAGGCGCAGAAATCCCCTCGCCGCTGGTTTACATATTGTCCGCAAACATATTCTACCACGCGGCGAGGGGGAAATCAATACTATAGTAGAGGAGAAAATAAAAGATGTTTCCAAAAAACCTGACGAGGCTCCGAGAGCGAGAAAAAATGACGCAGACCGAACTCGCGAGGCGGATAAACGTAACACGCGGGGCGATTTATATGTACGAGCGCGGAACACGCCAGCCGAGCGTCGGCATTATCGAAGCCCTGATGCAACTGTTCGGCTGCACGGCGGACGAGTTGCTGTTTGGCGAGGGGACGGCGGAGGAGACGAAAGGGAGCGAGACACAATGACCAAAATCGCAAAATCTGAATTGGGGACAATTTCCCGCATCGAGGAGGTGTACGAAGTCAAACGCGGTTATGGAAGCATGGACGGATACAAGGTGGCAACCGACAAAACCGAAATCTTTGTGCTCATTGACAACGCGCAGGACTGCTGTGAGCGCTGGGGCTACATAACCAGCGAAGACGACTTCTCGCCATATATCGGCGCAGAGCTACGTCAGATAGTTTTGACAGATACTGCGTTGAACATTGAATACGTCGAAAAATCCAACCGTTACGGCTTTGATGAGGGCGGCATCCAGTTCGTGGATTTCCAAACGAGCAACGGTGTGTTCCAACTCGCCGTTTACAATTCTCACAATGGGTATTACGGCCACGGGATCGTTATTTTGATTGGCGACGACGTTATCCACGAAGACGTGCTTTGAAGAAGAAAAGGAGGCAACCAATGAAAACAATAACAGTTGACGAATTCCTGTGCAAGTGCAAGCCTTGCTATGGCGAGGACAGGGTGCGCGAGATTGCGGCGGGGAAAAAGGATTGGAGCGCGCTGGACATAGCGCGGCTCACCGGCATACTAGCCAGAGATAGATTGTGGGCGTTGAGTTACAGCGGATTGATAAATCGCGATGACGTCACAAGGCTTTTGTTACCTTACATTTCCCAATTTATATTAAAATATAATAAATCTCCAAACAGCTTCTCATCTTTTTTGAAACACGAGTTCATAGAACTATTCTTTGCTGAAGCTGCCCGAGATAAATATGAGATAAAAACTATTTTCAACGAAATTTCTGATTTCGCATCGCATTTCCCAAATTTGGAGCAACGTGCGTATGCCGAAAAGTTCCTTAAAAGCTGTCTGCAGCATTTGATCAATGGCGCCAGTTCCCATATGTTTAACGCGATAGAATCATTTATTAACATCGATTATTTTTGGATTCCTGAATTTGAGGATTCATCAAACGAAGATTATGAAATAGCGTTACACCGATATTTGAGTATCGTGCTTGAACATAACAGTTTAGATAACACCAATAACCTGATACAAAATTTACGCCTGCCCCGCGCCGATTCCGCCAAAATCGAAATGGTGAAAAAGTCTACGGTCAAAAAGTTCATCGAAACGAAAGAAGCTTGCGATAATTACGGACAGGAATTCGAGGAAGCTCTCAGAGAATATTCGGAAATAAAAGGCGTAAATCGGAACGACGCATATGCCGAAATCCACGAAGCGGTAAGGTTACAGAAATAACGTAAAAACGAAAGGTGAATCCTTGAAATGACATCTAACACTTTTAATATTGTTTACTACATTATATGTACTGCTGTGGGTAAGGACTTGGCCGCAACCGCCCACTTTGATTCACTGCCAAAATGCATTATTAAGTTTTTGATATTTTTGGCCGTAATCGTTTTAATTCGGATGTTTTTTATTATTGTAATGGAGGTTTAACGTGAAAAAAGAGAAACCAACCCCGCAATTCTCCGCGCTGCGCGCCGCTATGCAGAAGCGGGGCGTAACACAAGTCCGGCTGGCGGCAATTCTCGGTGTACGCGAGGAAACGATATCCCGGAAAATGCGCGGCAAGGGCGAGTTCACTCTCCGGGAAGCAGTGGCCGTGAGCAAATATTTAGGCGGGACGCTTGACGAGCTTTTCGGGGACAGCAGTTAAGCCGGGCGAGAAGTCCGCTCCGCTTCCGGGGGGCGCCTGTTGGGGCGCACGAAAGGCCGGCGCGCTGACACCGACCTAACGTACACCCAATGTTCGCCGTAAGCCTTTGCACATCCCGGCGGGGATGAGACGCCATTCAGCGCTGACGTTTCTTGCCGACCGTATCACTTATGCGGATGGGCTTGCCGCAACAAAGTGAAGCCCCGTCGCTGACACGACACCGTTGAATCCGCAGCCGAGCCTTTTAAGGAGACCGCCGTCAAAACCTATGTTGGCTAAACACAACAGGTGGGCGAAGCCTGTCAAAGCTCTTGCCCGTTGCGGCTGCCGGAGATTCGTGGTTATTTACGGCACAGGGGCACGTTCAAAAGTTTTGTCAAATGCAAAACTCCCTTCCTGCCCAATCGGGGCGTAAGTACATTAAATCACAGGTTGCGATAATTGTCAATATCAGGCGACGGCGCTCTCCGGAAGCGGAGCGGAGAAAAATAAACATTTATATATTAAGGAGGCAAACCAATGAAGAAACTGACGGCTGACGAGATTATGGCCTCTTATGAGAGAGACGGGTGCGTCAAGGATTACGCGGAGGCGCGCGGGATACCGTACGGCGAGGCTTGGGCGGCGCTGCGGGAGGTCGCGGAGATAATGGCGAAGAAAAGCGCGGAGGGGGAACAGACGCAATGAATATGACGATGATGAAGGAGCTCGCCCAAATTTACGGGTGGTATGTCACGGTGTCGCAGGCGGCGAAGCTTTTAGGGCGCGCGGACTGGCGCGTCGGGGAGTTTTTGCGGGATGCGGGAGTGCCGTTCTACACCATCGGGAGATCCAAAAGCTTTTTCCTGCCGGATGTTATCGCGGCGATTGAGAAAACGAAGTGGGGTATCCCGACGCCTACATATGTGAAACCGCGGGGGCGGGCGGCGCTGTGACGCACCCGCCCATATCCTACACCGAAGAGCAAAAGCGCGCGCTGCGCCGCTCGTGGAGCACATGCACAGTGCGCGAGCTGGACAAGCTGGCGCTGAGCGCGGAGCGGTGCGTCCAGAAAGGCGCGTTCGCGCGCGAATCCGCAAAATTCCTGCGCGATTTGCTCGCGGAAATGCGCGTAGGGGCGCGGCACGCCGCGCCCATGCAAATTACACGCGGTGCAGAGCCGCAAGCAACCGCTCCCCCGCCGGATACGGCGGATGTTATCGCAGCGCTGCTCGCGTCGGGCGAAGCGTCGAGGCGGCGCAGCTACCGATAAAGCCGACCGCAAAACAAAAAAATCAAAATCCATAAGGAGAAAGCAATGAACAAAGAAATAACTGTCCTGAGCGAACGGGAAGCTCTTGTAGCGACACACCTGATATCGGCAAGCGTCATCACTCTACAAAAGGCGAAGCAGGAAACGGCAATCGCCGCACTCGACACCGACGGCGCTATCAATGCGGTGACAGAGGGGTACGTTTTCGGGCGGCGCAATAGCGTAAGAGTAATCGCCGTCAATACTCTACGCGCGCTATTCGGCGATGACGCCTCAAGCGCAAACGGCGTGTTCAACGCGCTCGAAGATCTCGCGGAAGAGGAAGATATATGCCTCTACGGCCCGACAATCATTAAGCAGTATTGCGACGCAATTGCTAGACAAATAGAATAACGCCGAGGCCCTACGAAACCCCGGCGTTATCCCAAAGGAACGAAAACAAACTTAAAAGCGCTGTCAGTATACAGCGTCAGAGAAAGGATGTCAACACCAATGTTAAATTTAATCACCGAAACAATGCTGTACTTCGGGCGCGGCGCGGAGCCGTCGCTCGAACCGCCGGAAACAGATGAGATTCTTGCCGACTGCGGCCACGAGATTTACCCGAACGAGCCGGTGTATATCTCGCCATCCGCCGGCACGTTATGCGAGCAGTGCGTCCGCGACAGGGCGCAAGACCTCGACGCGGCGGCGCTCGCCGCCGCGCTGGGATATGAAAGGAGCTATGTGTTATGACTCTCTACGAAATCGACAGCGCCATAACCGCGCTCATCGACCCGGAAACGGGCGAAGTCCTCGATTACGAGGCATTTGAAGCCCTCGCGTTCACCCGCGAAGCCAAGCTTGAAAACACTGCCCTTTACATCAAGAACCTCGACGCCGAGGCCGCGGCGATACAGGCGGAGGAGCAAGCGCTTGAGGCGCGGCGCAAGCGCGCGCAGAACAAGGCCGCAAGCTTACGCGCACATTTATCACAGGCGCTTAGCGGCGAAAAGTTCTCCACGCCGCGCGTCGCCGTAAGCTTTAGGAAATCCGAGGCGCTGCAAATACTGGACATCGAAAAATTCATTGAGTGGACGCGAATCGAAAAACACCCGGAGTTCTTGAATTTCGGTAGGCCAATACCGAACAAAACAAAGATTGCCGCCGAGATACAGGGCGGCATGAAAATTCCCGGCGTGACGCTCGAAACGCACAATAATATACAAATCAAATAGGAGATGTAAAAATGGACAATCCGAAAATCTATCCCGCCATAGCCGCCATAATCTCCGACATCGGAGCGGTTGGCAAGAACCAGAAAAACCAGCAGCAAAATTTCAAATACCGCGGTATCGACGACATAATGAACGCGCTGCAACCCTTACTATCTAAACACAAGGTTTTTTCCGTACCGCAGATTTTAGACCAAAAGCGCGAAGAGCGGCAGAGCAAAAACGGCTCCGTGCTCATCTATTCTATCTGCACGATAAAGTACACGTTCTACGCCGAGGACGGCAGCTTCGTTGAGGCCGTGGTTATCGGCGAGGGTATGGACTCCGGCGACAAGGCGACAAACAAGGCGATGTCGATAGCGTTCAAATACGCGTGCTTCCAGGTGTTTTGCATCCCGACCGAGGAAATGCCGGACCCCGACGCCGAAACGCCGCCGCCGAGCACTCCTAAAGGTGGCGCACAAACTCCCCCGCCGCCGCGAGGCGGCGGCTCGGGGAGCTCGATACCATCCGACGCACCTACCTCAAAGCCCGAATTCATCGCCAAAGAGGACGCCCGCGCGCTGCTCAAAATGGCGAGAACAAAATGGGTGGCGGCAAACGGCGTCTCACTGCCCGATACCGACCTGTCGCTGCTGTTCGATGCCGTCACCGGCTTTGTCGGGCCCAGCTCCGTACCCGCCTCCGCGCTCGACATCACTATGCGGGCGATGATGGACGCGCCCACAGGCAACAACGCGCTGCTTATGCTACAAAAAATTAAAGAGCAGATAGCGGAAGTTGAATCCGGCCCCGCCGGATTCACCAATACTATCAATACGGGCTTACAGCCCGGAGTCGCCCGTTCGGGCGACTCGGAAGCCGGGAAATGACCGGCATCCTGAAAGATTTGACCTTTGGCGCGCGTGGCGAGCAACACATCACCGTGACCGTCCGCGAGGATGTGCGCGATCTGTACGATACGCTGCGCGACACCGAGGTCGAAATGACAATAAAAAAGCGCCGCAAATCGCGCTCGCTTGATTCCAACGGCTACGCGTGGGTGCTCATCGACAAGATAGCCGCCGCACTCAACCTGACGAAAACGGAGGTCTACCGCGACGCGATACGCGACATCGGCGGCGTGAGCGAGACGGTGTGTGTCAAGGCTGAGGCTGCACCGAAGCTCATAGAGGGCTGGTCTCGTATGGGGCTCGGCTGGCAGGCTGAGCCCGTCGCGTCGAAGCTTGCCGGGTGCGTCAACGTCGTACTGTACTACGGCTCGTCGGTCTACGATACGCGGCAGATGTCGGCGCTCATCGACCGGCTTGTAGATGAGGCAAAAAATCGCGGAATCGAAGTGGCGACGCCGGAGGAGCTCGCGCGTTACGCTGAAGAATGGGCGAAATAATCAATAAACACAGGAGGTAAATTTCAAATGGCATTAAATCAGGCAATAATACAAGGGCGCTTGTGCGCCGGTCCGGCGTTGCGCCAAACGCAAAGCGGGCTGCCCGTCGTATCTTTCGCGGTAGCGGTGGAGCGAGACTACAAGGCGGAGGGCTCGGGCAAACGGGAAACCGATTTTATTCAGGCGGTCGCGTGGCGCAAGACCGCAGAGTTCGTAAACAAGTATTTTGGCAAAGGCGACCCGATCATCGTCTCCGGGCGGCTGCAAGTGCGCGATTATACGGACAAAAACGGCAACGACCGCCGCGCCGTCGAGATCGTCGCCGACCACGCGTATTTTGCCGGAGCAAAGAAGGACGGCGGCGAGAAGCGCTCAGACTACGACGCCGGGCAGTCCTACTCAGGCTCCGGCGGCGCGTTTAGCGAGCTGGACGATGACGATCAGGATTTACCTTTTTAGATAGGACGTTGTACATAGATGATAATCTTACCGGAAGATAAAAACATTATAGCCCTCCTTTCCGGCGACGAGAAGCAGTTGCTGCTCCTTGCATTATTTTCGGAAGATGATGATATGCCGGAGATTCAAGGTGCAGCTTTAGTTGCCTACACCGCGATTAAAAGTAAAAGTATTCGCATTTCAAAAAGAAAATCCACCGCCGGAAAGAAAGGCGCGGAAACGACAAACAGCGGCAAAGGGCGGCAGACAGCGACAGGGGTCGGCAAAGAGCGGCAGACAGCGGCTACCGTAACCGATACCGTAACCGATACCGTATCCGAAACCGTATCCGAAACCGAAACCGATACGAAAGATTTTAACAACGACGACGACAACGCGCGGGCGCGCGAGGGCCCTGCCGGTGTAAATAAAAAGCTTGGCGCGGCAATAACGGCGTATGAGCAAGCGTTTCAAAGCATTCCGCCGCCAATAGCCATCGACGATTTGACGGAATTTGCAGAAGCCTTGTCGCAGGAAGTGATCGCTTATGCTTTTCAAGTCGCCGCAGGCGAACGCAAGAACAACTGGTCGTACATAAAGGCCATATTGCGGGATTACCGCGACAAGGGGTTTAAGACCGTGTTCGACGTGAAAAGCGCCGAGGCGGAACGAGAAAAACGAAAGAAAGGCGGCGGTAAAAATGGCGCTAACGCCAATAGGCGCGGTGATATCAAGCGCTATCAGCCGGATTACGCAAACGCAAACGGATTCGCAACCCGGTTTGATTGGCAAGACGATAACGACGACGACGACGGAGGGGGCAGAGACGGCGATGGCGGCGGCAATAGCAGCATTAAGCCCCCGGGATTCATTGAATCCGGCCCAGCCGGATTCACCAGTGTTATCAATGCGGGCCTACGGCCCGGAGTCGCCCGAGAGGGCGACGTTGATAGTTCATAGCGAAGAACCGGAATTCGCCGGGCTGGAGGGCACCCCGGAGCCCGTGATCTGCGAGCATTGCGGAGCACAGCGCCACACGATGGGTATGCTTCTGGGTGATAAGGTCTTCTGGCACCCCTACGGCGCGGAGTATTGCGACTGCGAGGCCGGGCAAGCCGAGGCGCAGCGGGCCCGCGACGAGGAAGTTGAGCGGGAGAAAGCCGAACGGCGGGAGCGCGCGGAACGTCTGCTGCAAGAGCGCATCCGGCGCATAACGAACGACAGCGGGATGGGCGAGCGGTTTTTACGGCGGACGCTCGACACCTTCGAGGTAGAAACCGACGAGCAGAAATACGTCCTGAAGCTGGCAACGCGTTTTGCCCGGCATTTTGACGGCTTGCTTCCGGGTAGGGACAAGCCCCTGCCGAAGCAGAACGGCTTTATCATCACGGGGCCAAAGGGCACGGGCAAAACGCACATCGCGGCGGGGATCGCAAATTATCTGCTGCGGCAGGGAACGCCCGTCATCTGTATGCCGGAGCACGCGCTTTACGGGCGGATAAAAAGCACGTACGACGCCCGCGACGGGACCGACGAGGCTGACGTCCTGCGGCTGTACGCCACCGTCCCGCTGCTGGTGATAGACGATCTCGGCAAGGAGCGGGCGACGGCTTGGTCTGTATCGACGCTGTTCTCGATAATCGATTCGCGGTATGAGGCGGCGCTCCCGCTTATCATCACGACGAACTATGACACCGGGGCGCTGACCGGCCGACTGACGCCGCCGGGCGACGACGGTGTGACGGCGGAGGCCGTCGTTGACAGGCTGCGCGAAATGTCCGTTTCCGTCACGCTGACGGGCGAAAGCAGGAGGATTGCGAATGACCGTTGATTTTACCGTTCCCGGCAAACCGCAAGGCAAAGCAAGACCGCGCGTTACGGCGCACGGCACATACACCCCAGCGGCGACAAGGGACTACGAGAAACTCGTCCGGCTGGCGTATCTGCAAGCCCGTCAAAGAGGGCTGCCAAGACTGCTGCAAGGCGCGATAGAAGCGCGTATCACAGCGTATTTCCCGGCGCCGAAGTCGGCAGGCAAAAAGCAAAGGGCGCTTATGCTGTCGGGCAAAATGCCGTACACGAAAAAAAGCGACTGCGACAACATTGCAAAAATAATTCTTGACGCTATCAATGGCGTCGCCTACAAGGACGACAGCCAAATCAGCAGCTTGCGTGTCGAAAAGCTTTACGGTGAGCCGCCGTGCGTCGTAGTAACACTGGTAGAAATCGAACGGCTCCGCCGTTCGCTATAGCAATGACGTCGCGCAAAGCGCGACAGGAGGTGCGCAAATGTCTAAATCAACCGCCTATCCCTACCCGCCGCGAACGGATTGTTTTTCATACAGGCCCAACGTCCAAACGCGGAGCCGCGCTTGCATAGCGCTTGACGACCTGTACTGCGCGAAAGACGGGAAGTGCGCGTTTTTCGCGCATCCCGTCACAAAAAAGCTCGCGCCGGTAGGTCCGCGCCACCCCAAGAAACCGCATTGCTGCGAAATGTGCGGTGAGGTCTTCCCGGAGGGGACGACAAAAGCGAAAAAGCAATGCGACGCGTGCCGTGTAAAAACCCAAAGATTTCAAAGCCGTTACAGAGTCGCCCATTCGGGCGACTCCGGGCCGACGGCCCGTATTGATAATACTGGTGAATCCGGCGGAGCCGGATTCAATAAACGGATAAGCCCGGCGGACGCAAAAACGAAAAGGAGCAAAACCAATGAAACGAATGCCTAACTCAAACTTTCTGCGGGTGCTGTCATTGGCGCTGTTATGCGCCGGTGTCATATACGCCGCAGACACGACTATAGCGGTCGTGGGCGTTATCCGCGACGCGGATAGAGCCGCGCAAGCCGCACCGCCGGTCACGACGCCGCACATCTGGACGCCGGAACCGGACGCGTCCCCTGTAGGGGCGGGTGTCCTCACCCGCCCGTCCCCCGCCGTGACGCCGTTTGTGTACACGGACGAGGTTTCGGCGCGATTTACGCTCACCGCCGAGGATACCCAGACCGCAATCGACCTGTACAACGCCCGGATCATCGCCGATAACGCGTCCGTAGGGGACGGGCTTGCCCGTCCCGGTGTCCCCCAAGGTGCGGAATACCTCGGGGCGTTGCAAGTGTACGGGTACAATTTCACCGACCCGGCGCAATGTTCAGCGTCCGGGATAACCGCTTCCGGGGACGCTCCCGTCAGCGGCGAGACGTGCGCGTACAACGCCGTGCCGTTTGGGACGCGGCTGTACATAGAGGGCTTCGGCGTCGTTACGGTCAACGACCGCACGCCGTCGGGGGCGGAGTTCGTAGACGTCGCGTTTGATAACAACGAAGAGTGTTACGCCATAACGGGCGTCCGTGGTGTATGGAGGCTGAGCGATGATTAAGCTGAAAATCCAGTCCGAGCAAGACCGGCTGGCCGTCGCCGTTATACTCGTCAAAAACGGTTATCGCGTCTCGCAGCGCAAGGATGCGGATTCGAGTGGCAAGACGGCGAGATTCGCGCTTTACGTGGAAAGCGCGCTGTCCGTGAGCGAGGCGGCGCGGGAAAAGGAGGAGCAATAATGCAAAAGACAAAGGAGGATTTTTGATATGATACTGTGCGGCGACGCGATAGAGCGTTTGCGGGAAATAGAGGAGCGGACTGTTGACGCGTGCGTAACGTCGCCGCCGTATTTTGGGCTGCGCTCGTACAACGTCAACGGGCAAATCGGACTGGAGCCAACGCCGGACGAGTACATAGCGCGGCTCGTTGACGTGTTCCGTGAGGTGCGGCGGGTGCTGCGCGACGACGGCACGCTGTGGGTCGTCATCGGCGAC
>JAISAA010000141.1 GCA_031266955.1 Oscillospiraceae bacterium
GCGGTCTTTTCCTTTCCCTCGGCGATCCGCGTGCCGTGTTTCAGCGCCCGTATAAAGCTGGCGGCAAATTGCTTTTTTGACATCACGTCATCTGCGCGGTCGGTTGTCCTTGCGTTCATTTCGGATTCTCCTTTCGGTTACTTGCTTATATATTATATGCCTTTTTGGGCGGGGTATCAATCGTTGGCGGGGTTGTCTGTTTCGGATTGTTCGGGGAGATATTTTGCTATGAAAGCGTTGAGCATACCGCGTATCTCTGACTCCGGCAGCGCGGCTATCTCTTTTTTGTAATAGATGGTGAGGATAGTAACTAATTTGCGTTCGATGGCGATAGCGTAAACGACGCGGTAGCCGTTCGATTTACCGGCGTTCGCGTCGGGGTTCGGCAGGCGGAGCTTATACACCTCGATCCTCGTCGGCTCGTCATAGGTAAGGATATTGTCGCCGCTGAAATTGCCTTTTTCAAAATCATCGATAAGCTCTATCATTTGCGCAGGCAGCGACGTGAACCGCTTCTTTTTCGCCAAGCGGTCGGCTTCGTTTTGGGCGCGGTCGTCAACCCTGACCTCGTATACTTCGATATTCTCATTGCTCATTATTTTTCATTTCCTCAACTTCCTTGGCTAACTGAGTGAAAAATTCTCTCGCGTTGCGCCCTTTCTTTTCGCCTTTAATGATTTGCGCGAACTCCTGAACGGAGCCCTCTAAATTGCGCGCAAAGCGCAGCTCGGCATACGAATGCCCGCGCATTTCCTGCGTGGCTCTTACCGGTTTATACATTGTCTCCATTGTTTTAGCTCCTTTCGGTTGGTTACGTTATTATATGCCCTTTTGGGCGGGGTATCAATCGGGGGTGTCTTCGGGGTCCATTTTTACTATTACGAATCGCCGGGTTTTGTCGGTGTAGAACTCGCGGGGAGGGATTAGGATGTTGCCGTATTGGGGGATTATGCCGGGGGGTTTTTCGGCGATGGGGATCATTTTATAAACCGAACAAAGTCATCAATGTCTATTCCGAGCTGTGCTAAAATGGCGGCGAATACAGCTCGGGTTACGTCTTTGCCCGAATGTATTGCTATCACTGACGTCCGGCCTGTTTTTGGATTGTATATTTTATGGTGCGAGCCTCTGACAGTTTTCTCCTCGCAGCCGTATTGGATAAGCAGACCGTACATATCCTTTGCCTTTATTACCGGAAGCTTATGCATCCGAGACCTCAAACATTAAATAGTAGTTCAGAACATCGGGGTAATCCTCCATATACAGCTCCGCGGCTTCCAGCATATTTTTTTGTATCTCTTGCAGCGTATCGCCTTGCGTCGCGCAGCCGCCGCCGGGCATATCGCATTTTGCCCAATATCCCGGAGCGTCGCCGTTCGGACGCACTGTTACGCGAAAAGCCGTGCTTGTGCCCGCGCTTGTTTTCCTCACTGTTGTTGGCATTGTTATCGCTTCCTTTCTTGGTTATATTATATGCCCTTTTGGGTTTGCTATCAATCGGTGTTGTTGCGCCAGAGGCGGCGCATATCTATGAGGTTGCCGCGGGGGCGGGGGGTGGCGTTGGCGCGGGCGATTAGCTGATGTGCTTCAAGTCGGTAATCTGCTGCGTATGCTCCTCAACGGTTTGCTTTAGGTCGGAAATTTGCTGTTCAAGGCCAACGATCTTTTCCAAAATGGTTTTATTTTGGCGCGTGAGCTCAGCAAGCATTTCTTCTGTTGTTTCAGTGGGAGTTTTTTCGTTCATGACGTACCTCGCTATATTATCAAAATCGGTATAAACCGTTGCGCGGTTTATATTGAGAGCGTCTAATTCTTTGAGTATACGCGTTTTTGCTTTGGCTGCTATTGGTATACGCTGAATATAGGCGCCGCCGTCAAGCGGTCTTACGCTGAGATGAAGTGTTTCATAAGCTTCGGCTACGCCTGTTCTTTCTGGCAAAGGCGCTAAACTTTGCCAAGTGCCATTGTGAACCCATTGATAAATAAAACAACTGTTTTGAGCGGAATACCGAGCCGTAGTAATTAGAGGGTTATAGATTGCGAGTGGCAGCCAGTTTAATAATCTCCCTAAATATTCGGGAAGAAAATCTTCTTCATACATATTAGTAAATTCTTCTGAAGTGGCGAAATTCAATAGCCCTAAAAATGTATCAAAAAACAGTTCACCCCGGTCGAAATGCGGCGTATATAATAAGTTTTTAAGCGTGGAATATCGGAGTTCTTCTTTCACACCCAAGATTTCTGTAAGAAAGTCCTCAGTAGTTTTGGTATTAAGGCGCATCTTTGCGTAGTCGTAAATGCCCGGATGAGCTTCTTCTATATTAGAGAGAATATCCGCTTGATTTTGAGGTGGAATTTCCGACAATGCTTTAATTAAAGGCTCGAACCGAATATTTGTCTCGCTATGATGTTCACGAAAATATTTCGCAAAACAATCGTATAAAATTTTCTTGCTATTCTTCGTCTCTTTGCTTCGGTCAAATGGAGAATCATCGCCTATTACGCTTATAAGCGGTGTGATGTCAACATAGTCATTTGAAAAACAATAAACAACGCCATCGTTTTCAGATTTATTTTCACACGCGAAATACAAAGCGATAAGAGGATTTTTTGTCACATCCAGAAGATTTATTGGGAGATTATGGTGACGAGCAACGGCTACAAAATCCCCTTTTTCGCTTTCCGTCAATTGCAGGTAAACGCGTTTATAAAAATTTTGATGAATTTTATGAAGAATGTCTGTATCTCCTTTGTAAGGTTCTCGAAACGCGGAAGCTAAAAGCGTTTCATTGCCATAATCGCGGCCTTCCCCGCGGAAACAAAAATAGTTGTTCCCGTTTTGGACGGTTTTTGCAATATAACCGGGCACGGAACTAACATGAGCTGCTTTGTTACCTATAATTTCAGATTGCGAAACGCTTCTACCGGTTAGCGCCAAAAAAACATCCATCCCTAAAAATCCGCAAATAGGGACAACGTATTCGTTTGGAATATCGCGATCACTTTTAAACCAGTTGTTGAGCGTTGACGTAGAAATCCCGATATGGTCAGCTAAAGCCTTCTGGGACACTTTCTTTTCTTTTAATTCTTCGTGAACACGCCTCGTAAAGCTCATAAAATAATTCCTCCTAACGCGTTTGTTGTAAAATGTTTTGTTTTTGTGAAATATTGCGCAGATTCTCTAAATACGGATTTTTCTGTTGACTAAATTCCTGAATAGGGATTATAATACCCCCGAGCCTGAAAAGGCAAAGCCCGCCCCCCCCCTCGGCGTGCGTGTCATATGGTCTGCAAACTTAATGATACCACACCGCGGGGGGAAAGGCAATACGTTTACAATATTTTGATACGAAAGGGAAAAAGCAAATGTTCAGGAGAAATTTAAGGCTTCTTCGGACGATGGCGGGGTACACACAGGTCCAGATGGCGGAGATGATCGGGATACCGACCGCGACGTACACGCGCGTTGAAGGAGGCTCGCGCAATCTGCCGCCGGAGATCGTCGGGAAGCTGACGGAAATTTTTGAGTGCTCGGCGGATGATCTGCTGTGCGGGGTGGTTGAGATTGCTTGGGCGCGGGGAGATACTCCAAATGATAAAACTTAACGGAGAACTCATCGGCCACGGCACATTTCCAAACAAAGAAGTGACGTTCACCGGTTTGGGCAAGCTCATCAGGCCGCTTGAAGAAAACACCGTCACCGTACGCTACGACCATCACGAAAAGACCTTTGAGGCGTTCGTGCTGTTAGCCACCGTCCTTAATCAGACACTCACGGGAGACAAGCTGATTTTAGAAATGCCGTATATGCCCTATCTCAGGGCGGACAGGCACGTCGGGGACGATCCGCAAATGCTTACGTCCATCCTTGATATTGTCTCGCATTTGTGCGGGCATTGGAAAGCGGTCAAGGTCTTTGACCCTCACGTTGACATAGACCGCAAACGTTACGGCCTTGCTAATTTACAGGTGACGTCGCCGGAATCTTTGCTATATGAGCTTCTGCGCAACATCGAGACCGATTTCCGGTGCAAGGAATATTACTTAGTTTTTCCCGATACCGGAGCGTGGAAAAGATATGAGCGGCTTTTTCACAACCATCATACTCTCGGATGGGCGTTCACTCCGATAACTACGTTGAAAGGCGAAAAGACGCGTGACGAGCACGGCGGAAAAATCAAAAGCATTGCGTTGGATACTCTTTCCTGTGACCGTCTGAACGCAGCGCCGAAAGAAAACAGAAGAGCGATAATTATCGACGACATTGTTTCGTATGGCGGTACCGCGACGGCCATAGCCCGGCAGTTGAAAGAGGAATTCGCCTTTGAGCGCGTCATCGCATGGTTCTCGCACACCGAAACCGCCTATTATAACGGAAGAAATATCTCGCAGGATTGGATAGACAAGGTGTATACCACCGACAGCATTTTGGAAAACCACGAGGAATTTACGTGCGGCACAGCCTGGTGGGATAAGGTTTCTATCATTCCAATTTGTACGGAAGGACGCAATTATAAATGAAAATTCAAACATTGACCGTAAACCCTTTCACACTCGCCGATTTCTACAAATACAGCCATATCCTGATGTATCCGCCGAAAACCGAGCAGGTGTTCTCTACGTGGACGCCGAGGGATATGTCGTTGAATCCGGCGAAGCCGTATTCACCAGTATTATCAATACGGGCCGACGGCCCGGAGTCGCCCGAGAGGGCGACAGGGTTTGCCGGTAACGCCGACGACGGCGTTGTAGTGTTCGGCGTACAGGCGGCGCTGCTGAAGCTGCGCGAGATATGGGAACACGGATTTTTCGACCGCTCATACATTAGCGTTTTTGCGGAATTCGAGCATATCTACAAAACATCTCTCGGCGCCGACGTCCCGCCCGAATGGAAAGACGCTATATACAGCTTGCACGTCTTGGGACATCTCCCGATAGAGGTGCGGGCGTTGCCGGAAGGTACGCTTTGTCCTTGTAAAGTTCCCTACCTGACGATCACGAATACCGACCCCCGCTTCGGCTGGCTAACAAATTTCCTTGAAACTATGCTGAGTACGTCGCTATGGCTTCCGGCGTCCAGCGCCACGCAAACCTACTATCTCCGCACGCTTGTCAACAAATACGCCATAGAAACCGGGCTGTCCGAGGACGATATGAATTTCACCTTGCACGACTTCTCTATGCGGGGGATGGCGAATATCGAGGCCGGGATGGCGAGCGGTGCGGCGCATCTTCTCAGCTCGTGGGGCACTGACACGATCTCCGCGTTCAACTACATCAAAGCGTACTACGGCGGCGAGCTCGGCGAGGACTATCAGGCGTTCAGCGTACCCGCCAGTGAGCACTCGGTAATGAGCTCTTGGGGGCCGGACAACGAGCGGGAGCTGTTTGAGTGGCTGCTGACTGAAAGATTCCCTTCCGGCATACTGTCGGTCGTGTCCGATACCTGGGACTTGTGGAAGGTCATCGGTGAGTATCTGCCGGGCCTCAGAGATACCGTTATGAAGCGCGACGGCAAGCTCGTTATCCGTCCCGATTCAGGCGACCCCGTGCTCATACTTTGCGGCGATCCTGACGGTGAAACGGAAATTGAGAAAAAGGGCGCGGTCGAAGCTCTGTGGGATATATTCGGCGGAGTGATAAACCAAGAGGGTTACAAGACGCTTGACCCGCATATCGGCCTGATATACGGCGACGCCATAAACTATACCCGCGCCGACGAGATACTGAAAAGGCTGAAAGCGAAAGGTTTCGCGGCAAACAACGTGGTGTTCGGCATAGGGAGCTATACATACCAGTACCAGACGCGGGACACGTTCGGCTTCGCTTTGAAGTCCACCGCCGCCGTCGTTGACGGTACGTACAGGGAGATATTCAAAGACCCGGCCACCGACAGGGACAGCGTGAAAAAATCGCAGCGTGGGTTTGTGGGCGTGAGCGACAAATTAGCGTTGATCGATAAAATGAACCCCGAAAAGTACAGGTCGTTTAACGAACGCGGTTTGAACGCGTTGGACGTCGTGTACCGTGACGGGAAACTTCTGCGGGTTGAAAGGTACTCGGATATACGTGATAGGCTGTGGAGTCAATATGTGGAGGGCGAGTGATGTCCGTAGTGCCGCCAATGCCGAGTAAGCCGCCGGACGGCGAGAAGCAGCCCAAGCTGCCCGTCTCAACGCTTCTGACTTTTCATCCTTGGCTATCGGCGGGCGAAGTCGCCCAGTTGGTTATATATAGCTTTTGGGGTTGGATGTGCCTATGGGTGCTCATTATCAACGCGATTCTAATGGCGCTCAATTAAATTAAAAGGAGCTTTTTCAAAATGAACATACAAGAAGCGACGAAATCAGCGATGGAGCGCGGGCGCGGAATGCGGCGGGAATCGTCGCCGTTCATATACACGACTATGATCCCGACGAACTCGCCCGAATGTGTACTTACTATAACTCGCGCCGAGGGCGACAATGAAAGGCTCTCGCCGAGGTGGAACCCCACGGCTGATGATTTGCTTGCGGACGACTGGGCTGTGTGCGAACGCGAAGTGTGGCCATACGGCCGCCCGAAAAAAGGCCGCGTTGAAATCAGCTCGGTTTACGAGGGAAACCGAGATATTCCCTATGCCGCGCGCGAGCGCGGCACGGATATTATCAGTGAGCGCGGGGAACCGCGCTCAACGAAACGCAAGTATCTTTTTCGCTTCCCGGGCGCCATTGGCTCCGATTAGAAAAATCGCCTATGTGGCAGGAGCTTTTAATTGAGCTCGGACGGGCTCAAAAAGATACATAGCGCAAGCGCGCCAAGAGCGGCGCATAAGCTTAACCGAGGTGATTTTATGCAAAATCCAGAGCCCATTATTACGCGCACGATAGGCCGCGCGGAGTATGACGACGGCCACGGCGGAACGGTGCTCGCCGACGAGTGCTTGCTGCTCGACTACGGCGCGGGCGGCGTGACGCGCGTTTTCAGCACTTACCCGGATATTACGCCGGAAGAGAACGCGCGGCGGGTGGAGCAGCTCCGCGCCGTGGCGCTCTCGGTCTGGCGGCGGGGGCTTAATTAAAAAATACAGGAGGCAAAAGTATGAACAGCGAAGCAACGAAAGACAGCGGCGTGAAGATCATCGCGTCAGGCAAATTCGCCGGCGACGGCATCTTCTACAGCGGGCGCGAAATAGAAGTAACGACCGTATTACTGAACGCAGACCTATCGAAAGCGTACCTGAACACGGAGCCGCATCACATCCGATATGGCTATGACACCGAAAACGAATACCGTCATTATGCGTCGAATCGCGCGGAGCTGCGCGCGGCGATTGAAGCGGAGATACATGAGGCGCTGGAGATTTTCGCGGATTACGAATACGAATCCGTAATTATCAAGCACGTCGTCGGCAACGTCTTCGCGGTCGCGCACGTAAAAGCGCCGCCGGCGGAAGATGCGGAAGAGGACGGCGGGCAATGAGCATCGAACGGGACGGACGGCGGTTTGTGCTGATCTGCGACGAGTGCGGGGAGCAGCACGTGGAGCTTGATTTTAATTTGGCCGTCGAGTACAAGCGCGAGCGAAAGAATGGGTGGCGGGCCGTGAAGGACAAGGCCACGGGCGTTTGGGCGGATTTATGCCCGGATTGCGCCGCGGGGGCCGCGGCGCAGATTGCAATCACTGCGCGCGGCGAAACCGCGTGCGCTGCGGCGGGGGCCGCGGGGGTGTTCCACGTCACGGGCGGGGATGGCGTAGGGGCGGATGGCGATCCGCCCGCTATATAAGGCGTAAGGTACATAACGGGCGGATCGCCATCCGCCCCTACATATATATAAAGGAGTTTTCAAAATGAACAACATCGTATCAATAAACCCGGACCTCATACTCCCGCACCCGCGCAACCCGCGGCACAGTCTCGGCGACCTCGATGAGCTCACGGCGTCGATAAAGGCAAACGGCGTAATGCAAAACTTGACCGTCATACACGCCCAGGGCGACGGAGACGAAACGCGCTACATCGTCGTCATCGGCCACCGCCGTTTGGCCGCCGCGAAGCTCGCGGGGCTTACCGAGGTACCCTGCGCCGTCGTGGAGATGGACGAGCGCACGCAGCTCGCGACCATGCTCGCGGAGAATATGCAGCGGGCGGATCTGACTTTGCCCGAAGAGGTCGAGGGCATCCAGATGATGCTTGACCTCGGCGAGACCGTCGCGAGCGTCGCGGATATCACCGGGCTCTCGGAGACGACCGTGCGGCGGCGCGCGAAGCTGGCGGAGTATGACAAGGGCGCGCTCGCTGAGGCCGTGCAGCGCGGGGCGACGATCGCGGACTATGTTGAGCTGGAAAAAGTAAAGTCGGCAAAAGAACGCAGCGCGCTTTTTGAAAAAATAGGCACGCGCGATTTTAACTGGGCGGTCAAAAGCGCGATCAGCTTGCAAGAATCCGTCGAGCGCCGCCCGGCGCTTAAAAAGGCGTTCGCCGCAATTAAGGCGAAAGAAATCAAGCTTTCAGGACAGTATTCCAGTAAATATTTGCGGATCAAAGATTTTCAGCGTAATGTTATTCCTGACGATTGGAGCTGGCCGACCGATTTTGATAAGAAGAAATATTACTGTGTCGTGGACGACCGCTGTTCAGTGCTCCTGACAGGCCGTTCAGATTCAAAGGAGTCCGCAGGACCCAAAGAGAAGCAAGCGCAAAAAGCCCTGAAAGAGCGCATCGCCGCGCTGGAACAGATCACCGGGCAGGCAAAAGAGCTCCGGGAGGCGTGGGTAAAAGACTACACGCCGAAAAAGGCCGACGCGCCGAAGATATTGCGTATGCTGTGCCTTGCGGCGGCGTGCCACGATTTCGCGTCCTCTGTCGATGTTTCCGGTTTGCTGGGTATCGAGGACCCGTCGCCGAGGTATTATCTCGGCCTCGACGGCGCCGAAACCGCGGCCGCCAAAGCCGGCTGGGACAAGCTCGCGCTTGCTCTCGCGTTAGCCGCGCTCAAAACCGATTACCGCGCGTCCTTTTACAATAGGTCTACCGGCGCGTATTACGGAGAGGACTCTTTTATGCCCGTGATTTACGCCAATCTCGCGGCGCTGGGCTACCCGGTATCGTCGGAGGAAAAGGCGCTTTGCGACGGGACGCACGAGCTATACATGCCGGCGGCGGAAGCTGCGAAATGAGGCGTTTGACTGAAAACGGGCGCGCGCTCGCGGGCCTCGCGATGATCCTCGCGGCGCTCATCTTCCTCGGCATATATTTTGACCGCGATTCGCGGGCGCGGATGGACGCGCTCACCGCGCGTATCGAGGCTGAGGCCGCGGCGGAGGCGGAGCGACGGGCGGCGCTTGATGCGCTGCTGGCGGAGGTGCGGGCGAGGCCGCGGGAGACGTTACCGAGGGCGCGCGATGATTCTTGATTATACGGATGAGCAGAAGCGGGATCTGTGGCGGTCTTGGCGGAGCTGCACGCTGGCGGAGCTGGGCGCTCTGGAGCTGAGTGTGAAGCGGTGCGTTTTTAACGGGGCGTTTACGCCCAGGACGGCGAAGTTTTTGAAAGAGCTTTTGGCGGAGTGCCGGGAGAGGCAGGTTGGAGCGCCGCAGACGGCGGAGGAGATCAGGGCGCACGGGGCGGCGGTCGCGGCGGAGCTGCGGGCGGAGAGCGACCGGCGAAGCTGGTCGCTATAGCAATCACGCCGCGCATAGCGCGGCAAGGCGCGGAGCGCACCCGGAATATCGGATGCGTCGAATATGCGGGCGGATCACCATCCGCCCCTACGAAATACGGAGGTTTTTTACAGTGAAAATCCAAAAAATAGCGTCAATTTGCAAGTCGAACAATACCATCGTCATTTACACCGGGGAGAATGGCGAGCAGTGGATCAGTAATGGATACGCGTGTTACCGGCTTGGCGGGCTGCCGAAAATCACGGGCGAAGAGGCGCTTGTGATGTTCGATATCAGCGCGGAAAATCGGGGCAAGTGGACCGCGCGCGACCTGCTGCTGCCCACGGAGCTTTACAATTTTTACGATGTTGATGACGAGGAGTATGAGATTTTTATGTTACCGTTACGGCTTGTTTTTAACGCGGATATATTATGCTTCTTCGTTGACGGCGACAAGCTTCACGCGGTCAACAAAGCCCTCTTAGCGCCGTTTATGCCGTACGGCGAGTATTTGCGGTTTTACAAGCGCGCCGCCAGGAACCCCGACTCGGACTTTTCACTTATCGTCAAAAACGGTCTGCTCGTCGAGGGGCTGATCTTACCGTATGCTTGCTGGGGCAAAGAAAGCTTTGCCAACGCGTTTAACTCGCTGGCCGTCCGCGGGCTGGAAATGCTCCGGCATATGGGCGCCGAGGAATGAAGCTGCGCGTCCTTACGTGCCGGCGCTGCGGCGGGGAGTTTGAGACGTATCAACCGAACGTCAAATACTGCGCCGGGTGCCGGGGCGCGGTGCAGCGGGACAGGGTGCGAGCGTACCACGCGGCGCACAAGACGCCGGCGTCGAAGCTGGCCGCGGCGCCGCTGTGCCGGCGCGCTGATTGCCTGTACTACGGCAAAAGTACGCGCACGTGCGATTACCGTCTCAGGATGGCCGAGGCGAGGGGGTGCGATATCGACGGGTGCGTGCGATATTACCCGGAGGCCGGCCGGGAGGGCGGCGAGGGGTTTGGGGATTTGATTTTCATGGATTGTTGACGGGCGGCAACCCTGAGAACTCGTGTTACTGGGAAAATACAAGTGAGGAAGGATGTTGCGAGGAATGGAGCGAGAGGCAATGAAAACGGGACTCGAATTATTAGAGAAATTAGATCAAGATATGGTCGAATTTGATATTGACCCATTCACGTTAAGTCAACGTCGGTGCGTTCGCATGGCTGCAATGGACATGATGAGTGCCTCATACCGCGAGGGACAAGTGGCGATGATTCCGCACCTCTGCGCAAATCGGGGCTCGTCATTTTGCCCGCAAACCGAAAAAGGTGTGTCAATTGACGATTATGAGCCTCAAATATGCAAAGAGTGCCGTTTAGATAGAGGAATTTTGATATGATACTTTGCGGCGACGCGATAGAGCGTTTGCAAGAAATAGACGCGCAAACTGTTGACGCGTGCGTAACGTCGCCGCCTTACTATGGGCTGCGCGACTACAACGCGGACGGGCAAATCGGACTGGAGCCAACGCCGGACGAGTACATAGCGCGGCTCGTTGACGTGTTCCGTGAGGTGCGGCGGGTGCTGCGCGACGACGGCACGCTGTGGGTCGTCATCGGCGAC
>JAISAA010000222.1 GCA_031266955.1 Oscillospiraceae bacterium
CACCCGAACCCGTAATACAGCCGGTGATCCCGCCGTTGCAGCCTAAAAAAAGAACCAAGAGAGATGCTGCGGAGATTTTTGCCGCCTGTCTCGCAATTTTGGTGTTTTTGGGTTTGATGGTCTTATTTGCTTTTGCCGCTGGTCGGCGTAGGCTCGCGGACACAGACCGGAACGACGCTGTAAGCAGGCCTGCGGACACGACCCCGGATGATGCTGTAAGCAATAGTTATAGCTGGCGCTGGAGCGACGAACCTTCGTATATCGGCGGCGTACCGACAAGCGTTATGATGTTTGATTATCCCACATATGGTTCGGGTTTCAGACTCGGCCTGAAGCTTGCCGATTATGACGACGCCGGAAAATGGTGGGACGTATACATATATGATTATGACGTCGCCGGGTTTGTATGTGTGGATAGCATACAATTAACAGAAGCCGGCGTATGGACATACGCGGATATAACCTTCAGCGAACGCTATGTATATTCAATTCTGATTCGGCCGCCGACAGACGAGTACGGCAATTGGAATGAATACTCACTGTTCGCGGATGTAGAGCAGATACGCCGCTAAGCGTAGCGGATCGATACGCAATAGGGGCGTGATTTATCGCGCACGAGAGATGAATTCGACGCGCGCCACCCCGCGGCTATCTCCAGACAAACCAGATAAACACATACCCCACCAGCACGGCGGTCAGTGTGAACGGCACTCCGATCCTCATAAAATCGCGCACGCGAACTTCATAGCCCTCGCGGCGCAATATGCCGATCGCGGTGATGTTCGCGGATGCGCCGATAGGCGTAAGATTCCCGCCGAGCGTCGCGCCGGACAGCAGTCCGAAATAGAGCAGCATTTTCACGCTCTCCGAACCGACGCCGAGCTCGTTTGAAATGACCGTTACCACGGGGAGCATCGTCGCGACGTACGGAATATTGTCAATAAACGCCGAAAACAGCACGGAGCCGAACACGAGCAGCGTATAGATCTTAAAAACGCTACCCGCTGAGAGCTTTACGAAAATATCGCCGATGGCGTCTATAACGCCAGCCTCCGTGATGCCGGCGATGACGATAAACAGCCCGCCGAGCAGCAGCAGAGTCACGTAATCAATTTCACGCAGCACGCGCCCGAGCGCCGACGGCCCGCGCTTATACGCCGCCCGCGCCGTGCCGACGACGCCGAGCGCCGTGCAAATAAGCCCGTTCGTCAGCTCGGGCTTGTTCGGGATAAACGACGCGCAGATAAGCAGCCCGACAAGTCCCACGAGCAGCACGGTCGGGAAATAGTCGCTGACCTCGGCAAGCCGCGGCTTAGGCACGCTCTCCCGGTACTCCCTGAAAACCGCGAGCAGCACGGGAACCGTCGCGAGCGCACCGAGTTCTACGGCCCAGAAAATGCCCGGCTTGCCCCGCGTAAAGAAGAAATCGAGGAAATCCAGCTTCGCGTACCCGCCCAGGAGAATGGACGTCGTGTCGCCCACAAGCGTCGCTGCGCCCTGTAAATTCGAGGATACGGCTATCGCGATAAGTACGGGTACGGGCGGGATATTCAGCTTCTTGGAGATCGCGAGCCCGACAGGCGCGACGATCAAAAGCGTCGCCACATTGTCCACAAACGCCGACACAAAGCCCGCGAACAGCGCGAGAGCGACCACAGCCCAGCAGACGTTTTTCGTCCGCGCGAGCAAAATGTCCGCAATACGCTGAGGCATACCGGACTCTATAAAGAGCGAGACGATAGCCATCGTCCCGGCGAGCATTAAGATCACGTTAAAATCGACGGAGGGCAGGATTTTTCCAACGGGCAAAATGCCGAGCGCAACGTAAAGCGCCGCCGCGGCGAGCGCGACGATGTGCCGGTATTTCGACAGCACGAGCATAAGGGCGTAGGTGAGGAGAAAGATCGTGAGGGCAGGTATCAATTCGGACTTCCTTTCAATTTTTATTTTCTCAAAATTTATCCGGGATGGGCGTCTTGTCCGGAATCATAACATATTTTTACGCCGCGGTAAATAGAAATATCATTAAAAAATAGTTTCTGAAAAATCAGCGAAAAATCTTCATATCGTCGTCATAGACGCCGACCCTGCGCCATTCGGCGAAATCCGGCGCGTATCCGGCTGACGCCGCCGCCGCGGCGAGCGCGTTCGGGTTGAGCGTCGGATTCTGCGCCGAAATCACGGCGCGTATGGCGATAACGCCGTGCCCGGCGTCCGAAAACGCCGCGCCGCGCAGCATAGGCGCGATATCCGTTTCCGCTTCGCCGCGCTTGGTTTTCAGCGATATAAAAATATGCTCGGCGGCGAGAGCGGCTTCAAGCGCTTCTATGGCGCCGGCGGGGACGCCGCCGTCATAATACAGCCGCCCCGAGACCTCTAACCAGCGGAGCAGACCGGGCTTTTGCCCCCCTGAATACATTTCCGTCGCGGTGATCCCCTCGGGCAGGGCGGAGGCGAGGCGTTTCAGCGCGTCGGGCGGCATTTCGCCCGCGGACTCGAAATCCAAAAGCTCGCATACGCTCTCCTGACCGACGGAGAGCGGCAGCGCGAAGCTCATCAGCGGATGAGGATTGAAGCCCTCCGAATAGCGCAGAGGTATGCCGGCGCGGATAAACGCGCGCCGCGCCGTGCGCATAAAATCGAGATGGGAAATATATTTCGCCGCGCCGAGCTTGCTCATCACAAGCCGCGTTTTTATACTGACATTATTCACGGTACACACCTTTAGAATCGCGGCATACGCCGTTTATTTTACGGTATACTCCTATTTTTTATGGAACTTTCAGCTTATTTCACGGCACACACCTTCCCGACAGAGCTCCGACGTGCCGCACGTTGAGCATTTCGCGCGGCAGTCCGGCGTCGTTTCGCCGCACCGCGCCGCCTCGTTTTCCGCGATCAGATATTCATCGGCTACGCCGGAGGATATGACGCTCCACGGCAAAAGCTCCGAATATTCCCGCTCGCGGCAGGCGTAAAATTCGGGGTCTACGCCGTGAGCGGCGAATGCCGCCGTCCAGCGCCCGATGTCGAAATATTCCGCCCAGGCGTCAAGTCTCCCGCCGAGCTTGCAGACCTCGTCCAAAACCGCGCCGAGCCGCCTGTCGCCGCGCGCTAAAACGGCTTCTATGAAGCTCACGTCCGCGTCGTGCCACGAATACGTCACGGATTTCGCGCGCATATTCTCGCGCAGAAGCTTGACGCGGCGCAGATATTCCCCGCGCGCGACCTGCGCCGACCATTGAAACGCCGTGTGCGGCTTTGGCACGAAGCAGGACGTCGAGACGGCGATCCGCACTCCGCGGTTTTTGTTTTTTGCGAAGGTCCGCCACGTGTGCAGTACGCGGTTTGACAGCTCGGCTATTGCGAGAACGTCCTCGTCCGTCTCGCCGGGCAGTCCGAGCATAAAGTAGAGCTTTACGCTGTTCCAGCCGCCCTCGAAGGCCACGCGGCACGTGTTAAGCAACTCATCCTCCGTGACGTTTTTATTGATGATGTCGCGCAGACGCTGGCTTCCCGCCTCCGGCGCGAAGGTGAGTCCCGATTTGCGGACGCGCTGGATGCGGCTCATAAGCTCTATTGAAAAATTGTCGGCTCGCAGCGACGGGAGCGACAGCGAAATATTCCGCGGCTCACAGTAGTCCAAAAGCCCGTCGCAGACCTCGAGCAGGCGCGTATAGTCGCTCGTCGAGAGCGAGAGCAGTGTGAGCTCGTCGTACCCCGACGATTTCAGCGCGCGGATGCCGTCCTCAACGAGTGTTTCGGGGCGGCGCTCCCTCGCCGGGCGGTAGACGTAGCCCGCCTGACAGAAGCGGCAGCCGCGTATACAGCCGCGGAACAGCTCAAGAGACACTCTGTCGTGCACTATCTCCGTGGACGGCACGACGGCGTTCACGGGGGAGCGCGACGAATAAAAATCCCGCGCGACGCGCTTTGTGACGGGCATACTCGCCGGCGCCGGAGGCGTTTCGTTGAGCAACCGCGGCGATATTTGCGCTATCGTCCCGTCGTCGTTATAGCTGACGTCGTACAGTGACGGGACATAGACGCCCGAGATGCCCGCCGCCTCACGCAAAAACTCCGTCTTTGACAGCCCGCGCGCCTTCGCCGAGCGCAAAAGCTCGTACACCTCGATATTCAGCTCCTCGCCCTCGCCGATGAGGAACAAATCTATAAAATCAGCCATAGGCTCCGGATTGAAGCAGCACGCGCCGCCCGCTATCACAAGCGGAGTCAAGCTTTCCCGCTCGGACGAGCGCCGCGGCAGTCCGGCGAGACCCAG
>JAISAA010000325.1 GCA_031266955.1 Oscillospiraceae bacterium
ATTCTGAACGGCTGCGACGGCGACGAATATCACTATGACCGAAATCAGCGCGCGGCAGAAAGATATTAGGCTTGAAATCAGACGTCGGACGCATAAACGCGCTTGTATTTTTTCGCGCGGCGTATTATAATAGGCGAAAACGAGCGCTATGGAAAGCGGTGATATAATGCAAAGTAAGGTCGATTATTGGATAGATTTGTGCGACGACGATATCGTAACGGCAAGAGCGCTGTTGAATTCCAAGCGGCTGCTGCATATGGGCTTTTTCTGCCATATGGTGGTCGAAAAAGCGTTAAAGGCGGTCGTCGCGAGCGTCACGGGGGAAATTCCGCCCAAAATACACGATTTGCCCAAGTTAGCCGTTCGCGGCGGCGTATGGGACGATATAACGGATGCACAAAAGGAATTGATGAAAAATCTGATTCCGCTCCAAATTGAGACGCGTTACCCCGAATACAAGGCGCAAGTCGCGGGGACACTTACTGTCGGATACTGCAAAGAGCTATTGAGCGAAACGGAGGATTTCTTATGTTGGATAAAGCAACGGTTAGGGATATAGCCGCGAGATACGCGGAGGAAGTGCGCAAGGTATTAAACCCCGACGCAGTCATCCTGTTCGGCTCATACGTGAACGGCACGCCTCACGAATGGAGCGACATAGACATTGCGGTCATCGTAAACGACTTTGACGGGAATTGGCTTAAAACCGCCTCTATGCTGTTCGGTTTGTCTTGGGAAGTCAGCTTGGATATAGAGCCGCACCTGCTCGACGAAACACACGACGCGAGCGGCTTTGTCGAGCACGTGATAAAAACCGGGGAAGTGATTTACAAAGCCGCGTGAGCTTATAAACGCGCCGTTTGAAAAGCGAAAGCTATTCCCGTATCGCCCGCTCTTTTTTCAGTTTATGTATCATCATTGACGTGCGAATGACGCCGTAAAGCAGCAAAGCCCCCATAAACGCGCTAACGCCATATAAGAATGAGGTAATAGAAAAAAGCGAACCGGGAAATTCGCCTTTCAGAAATTCTATTATATTTTTGGCAATTGATAATGATATGTCTATGGCAAGAATAATAACGATAATAAGCGACGGCTTTCTGATTTTACGCAGATGCCAGATGCGCGAGTCGATGTTTCCAATAAGCTCAAACGGGCCCGCGTCAGCTTTTTTCCGGGCGTACAGGAGGTTTCGCCAATTAGCTCCAAAAATCTCCGCGCCGCTTTCTCTTACAAGATGTATGTAGTCGTTGGTTACGACGCGATCCCTCGGCTTTTCGAGAAACTGCTTGCGGATGATCCACTCGCCGGGGGCGCAGTCCTCGAATGTGTATTGTGTTTTAAGAAAGCCGCGAATTCCTTTCGCGTTTCGCACATCGACCAAGCCTGAGCCCTTGGCGGACATTTCGTTCAGCCATTTCTCTTCTCTTTCAAAATCCCAGCCCCAGAAAAAGCGCCTGTTGATTACCGTGCTCATTGAGTTCCGCCTCCTATTATTTTTTCGCCGTTTTCGATGAGCTCCCGCAGGCGCGAGAGCTCGTTTTCGGTAGCTTTTCTGCCGGACTCTGTTATGACGTACTCTTTTTTGCGGCTGTTGAGTTCCTCGGGTAACGCCTCGATCCATCCCTTCATCTGCATAGAGCCGAGCGCCCCGTACAGCGTTCCCGCCGCGAGCTTCACTCGTCCGTTTGACATCTGCTCAGTCTTCTGCATTATGCCATAGCCGTGCAGCGGCGTGTACACGGACAGCAAAACGTAGAAAACAGCCTCAGTCAGCGCTATTTGTTCGGGCAATGCAAACACCTCCTAATTCGTCTTGCGTTATATCGCATGGCGTTATAACGGCGTCAGTATATCACATCCCGATATAATGTCAAGCATTTTTTTCGGCGCGTCAAAAAAAATCTTCGCCCTTGTATAACCCGCCGCAAGGTGGTATAATTTCTGTATAATAAAAACATCAGAGGTACCCGATGCAAGAAAAACTCGCCGCGATAGCGGAAAAATACGACGCGCTGACCGAAAGCCTGCAAACGCCCGAAATATACTCCGACCCGGCGCGTTACGCAAAGCTTTCCCGCGAGCAAAAAGAGCTTGCCCCCATCGTCGAAACGTACCGCAAGCTGCTGAAATTCCGTGAGGATATGGGTTCCGCGCACGCCCTTATGGACGATAAGGATCTGAAAGAGCTCGCGCGTGAGGAATTTGAGGCGGCGCGTCTCGGCGCGGAGCGCGCGGAGGACGAGCTGAAGCTGCTGCTTCTCCCCGGAGACCCGGACGACGGGAAGAGCGTCATAATCGAGATACGCGGCGGCGCCGGGGGAGACGAGGCCGCTCTTTTCGCGAGCACGCTTTTCCGTATGTATTCGATGTACGCGGAGTCGCGCCGCTGGAAGGTCGAGATCGCGAATATAAACGAAACGGAGCTCGGCGGGATAAAAGAGGTCAGTTTTATAGTAGAGGGCGGCGGGGCGTATTCCCGGCTCAAATTTGAAAGCGGCGTCCACAGGGTCCAGCGCGTGCCGGATACGGAAAGCTCCGGCAGGATACACACGTCCACCGTGACCGTCGCCGTGCTTCCGGAGGTGGACGAGGTGGATTTTGAAGTAAATCCCGCCGATTTGCAGATAGACACGTTCCGCTCGTCCGGCGCGGGCGGGCAGCACATAAACAAGACCGAAAGCGCGATCCGCATCACGCATTTGCCGACCGGTACCGTCGTCGAATGCCAGGACGAGCGGAGCCAGCACAAAAACCGCGACCGCGCGATGAAGATACTCACGTCGAGATTATACGAGGCGGAGCGCCGCCGTCAGGCGGCACAGCTCGCCGCGGAACGGAAAAGTCAAGTGGGCACGGGCGACAGAAGCGAGCGCATACGCACGTACAATTACCCGCAAAACCGCATAACAGACCACAGGATATCGACGAATTTCAATAAATTCGACCAGATACTCAACGGCGCGCTCGACGAGGTGATCGACGCGCTGACAATGGCGGACCGCGCCGCGAAGCTTGAGTCCGCGGGCGATATGGAGGAGTAAGAGCCTGTGGAAACGCCGATAAAAACAATGATCTTGCGCGGCGGCGACGGCAGATTGCACGCCGACGGCAGATTGCACGCCGACGGCGTCTTGGCCCGAGCCGCCGCCATCCTGCGCGAGGGCGGACTGTGCCTGATTCCGACCGAAACAGTTTACGGTATCGCCTGCGACGCGGGGAACCCCTGCGCTCTCGCGCGCCTGCGCGAGCTGAAATCGCGTCCGCCGGAAAAGCCGTTTTCCGTTTTGATGAGAGAGCTTCCGCGCGTTCACGACCACAATATAAATTGCGATGATGTAAACGACGATATCGATAAGCTCGCGCGCGCGTTCACGCCCGGACCGCTGACCGTCGTTTTGCCGCGCGGCGGCGGGGAGGCGGCCGGCGGGGGAGTGCCGGAAGGCTCCGTCGGAGTCCGCGTGCCGGCGCACGCGGACACGCTTGAGCTGCTCAGGCTTTGCGGGTTCCCGCTCGCCGCGCCGTCGGCGAACGCGGCTATGGATGAGCCTCCGGTCAGCTTTGCCGACGCGCTGAGCCGCTTTGACGGCAAGGTCGAATGCGCGATAGACGGCGGGGACTGCGCGCGCGGCGTCGAGTCCACGATTTTGGATATGACGGCAGAGCCGCCGAAAATACTCCGCCGCGGCGCGATATCCAAGCGCGCTTTAGAGGAAGCTCTCGGCAAAAAAATCGACGGTATGACCGTTATCGGTATAACAGGCGGCAGCGGCGCCGGGAAAACAACGGCTATGCGCGTTTTGAAAACGCTCGGTGCGGAAGCGATAGACTGTGACGAGGTGTATAACGGACTGCTGACGCGGGACGATATGCTCTCAAAGCTCTCAGAGCGCTTCCCCGGCGCCGTCTCCGGCGAGTCAGGTAACAGGACGCTTGACAAAAAAGCGTTAGGGGAGATAGTATTCCGCGACGAAAGGGCGCTTGCCGACCTCAACGCCATCACGCACGGCTGTGTCGGGCGAGAGGTCGCCCGCCTCCTGCGCGAATATCAGCGCACAGGCTCAAAGCTGGCCGCGGTGGACGCGATAGCGCTGATCGAAAGCGGACGCGCGGAGGCCTGCGATCTGACCGTCGCCGTTACCGCGCCGGAGGAAGCGCGCGTAAAGCGTATTATGGAGCGAGACGGGATTTCGGAGGAATACGCGCGGGCGCGCGTTTCGGCGCAAAAGCCGGAGGAGTTTTATCGCGCGGGCTGCGACGACACACTTATAAACGACGGCGGAGACCGCGAATTTGAGCGGCGCTGCCTCGAATATTTCACCAAAAAGCTGCAATTAAAACGGAGGTAAAACAAATGTCAGAGCTTATTTACAAAAACAAAAACGTTTTCGACGCGCCGGGGGAGGGCGAGCTCGAAAAGGCGCAGAGCTACGCCGAGGGCTATAAAAGTTTCCTCGACGCGTCGAAAACAGAGCGCGAGGCCGTCCGGGAGGCGATACGCCTTGCCGAGGAGCACGGCTTCGTCCCAATCACGGACGCCGCCCGGCACGACGGCGCGGCGCGCTTCGCCCCGGGAGCGAAAATATATAAGCCGATAGGCGGCAAGGCGCTGTTTTTGGCGGTCATAGGAAAGCTTCCGCCGCGCGAGGGCGTGAATATCGCGGGCGCTCACGTGGACTCGCCGCGTCTCGACTTAAAGCAGCTCCCGCTGTATGAGGACGGGGAGATGGCGTTCTTCAAAACGCACTACTACGGCGGAATAAAAAAATATCAGTGGGTGACGCTGCCGCTCGCGCTGCACGGCGTCGTCGCGAAAACGGACGGCTCCGTCGTCGATATATCTATCGGCGAGCAAGAGGACGAGCCGGTGTTTTTCGTCTCCGACCTGCTGCCACATCTGGGGCGCGAGCAGAACAAAAAGACGCTCGGCGAGGCATTTACGGGCGAGCAGCTGAATATCCTTATAGGTACGAAGCCCGCGGGCGGCGAAAAAGATACCGACCGCTTCAAAACGGCGGTTTTAGAGCTGCTCAGCGCGAAATACGGCATAGCCGAGGAAGATTTTCTTTCAGCCGAGTTAGAGGCCGTCCCCGCCGGGCGCGCGCGCGACGCCGGCTTTGATAAAAGCCTTATTTTAGCCTACGGGCACGACGATCGGAGCTGCGCCTACGCCGCGCTTAAAGCGATGTTCGACTTGGACGGCGCTCCTGAAAAAACCGCGGTGTGCGTACTCGCCGACAAGGAGGAGATCGGCTCCGAGGGCGTTACGGGCTCAAAGTCGCAGATATTTGAGTCTTTCATCGCTGAGCTCACGGGCGGCGTCGATTTTACATTGAAATGCTTTGAAAACTCGTTTTGCGTTTCCGCCGACGTGTGCAACGCGTTTGACCCGAATTTCCCGGATGTTTCTGAGAAAAATAACGCGGCGCGGCTCAATCACGGAATGGGCGTTATGAAATTCACGGGCTCCGGCGGTAAATCCGGCTCCTCCGACGCCTCGGCGGAGACAGTGGCGCGGCTGCGCAAGCTTTTTGCGGAGAACGGCGTCGCGTGGCAGATGACGGAGCTCGGCAAGGTGGATCAGGGCGGCGGCGGAACTATCGCGAAATATATGGCGAACCGCGGCATTGAGACTATCGACGCGGGCGTTCCCGTAATTTCAATGCACGCCCCGTGGGAGGCCGCCGCGAAGCTCGACTGCTATATGACATATAAGGGGATCGCTGCGATTTATGGCAAGAATCGATAATAACA
>JAISAA010000058.1 GCA_031266955.1 Oscillospiraceae bacterium
CGGCGGCGACCATTAGCGAAAACGCCGTCGCGTTTGCGGCTTTAGGCTGGACGGGAAGATCGCGCACGGTATATTTTCGGATACCCGCGACGGACAGCGCCTTTGCGTCCGCCGAAACAACGGGGGTTGAGATCAACGCGCGCAATAACCCGCCGACAGGATTGTCGGCAACAGTAAGCGGCAGTAGTATAACATTCAAAGGTTTTAACTCGGGCACATCCTATGAATACAATGTGAGCGGCACATGGCAAAATGTCGAATTTTCAGACAACTCTTTTACATTGAGTGAGTATAGCTCCGAAAAAACATATCAGTTCCGAATCAAAGCCGGAGACAGCGCGTCGGCCTCGCTTCCCGTTCCAGTCGTACCGGCGGCAATTGTTATTGAGGCGGTGGACTTCGGGGAAAAAATTTACGGAGCTACGATCACCCCTGTCTATGTCAAGGTCAGAAATGTAAGTCAATCAGCTATCGACGTCACACTTGCACTTATCGCGGGCGGCGATAACTTCACACTTTCGCCAAGCAGTTCGTTCAGTGTGGCAGCCAATACGACGGACAGCACTACAATCAGCATAACGCCGGGCAGCGGCCTTTCCGCGAAGCCATATACAGCGAAGATACAGGCGGCTTACACAGAGGACGACAGCGAAAAGACCGCCGAAGCCGCCGTTACGCTCACCGTCATAAAGGCGGATTGGGTTATGCCCTCGCAGAATTCCGGCACCATTCCGGATGCTGATGCGAACAGCTTCACTGTCAACGTCACCAATGCGCCCGTGGGTGCGACGCTCAAATGGCGAATCGGCGAGGGACAAGCCGTAGATGATACCGTTCCGGTTCCCGAGGGCGGCGCAGCCTCGCACACCTTCAGCGGACTCACCGCGCAGACAACCTACCCGGTGTACGTCACCGCCAACGGCGACGACGACCACAACGAATCACCCGAAATACTGCTCACAACGGCGCACACCGCAATGGCGGCGCCCGACGCGGCGGCGGTCGTCAAAATCGACTATATCAACGAAACCTTGCTGTTCAATACCGGATATTCCCCCGCGAATTACACGGTGACAATCGGCGGGAAAAGCATAACCCATATGGGCAGCGTATCGGAATTCGCCGATACAGGCAATTTCACCGTATCCGTCGTGCGGAACCAATCGGGAAACTACCCCGCTTCCGCGCCCTCCTCTACGCCTGCGATCACAGGCCGGGCGCCCGCTCCGGAGGTCATAGCGCGTTACGCGAGCACCGACAAATCGGCGGACGGCGGCATTGAGAAGGTCGGCGGCGGCGCGTTTCAGTACAGGCTCGTGGGAAGCGGCGCGGGCGGCTGGCAGAACGTGAACAACCAGATAAATACGTTGAGCCCCGGCCTCTACGACGCGCGCCTGGCGCCGGCGGCGGGCGTCTTCGCGTCGAAGCTTCGGGAAAACATCGACATACAGTGGAGGGCTCTGGCGGTCGGCTTCACCGCGGCGCAGACAGGCGGCGCGGACGGAAGGACCGCGACAACGGGCATACTTATCACATTTGACAGGGACGTCACGGGCCTTTCGGCGTCGTCGGTCACGGTATCGGGCGCCGCTTCAATGGGGACCGTCACGAACTACGGCGACGCGGACGCTAAAACGTGGCTCGTCAACGTCACGGCAACGCAAAACGATAAGGACGCGATAGTGACAATTTCGGGATGGAGCAGCAGCGGCCAAACCTACGACGTCCAAAATAAAACGCAGACAGTCAAGGTATTCGCCCCCGTACCGGCGGAGACGCCGAAAGCCGCGATAGACTACGGGCTTGAAGTATTGACGGGGCTCGTCGCTGGCACATACAAATTCCACGTAGCCGGCGTCGGCGACGGCAGCTTTACGCTGAACGGCGGAGACACGACATTCCCGATAAGCGAATCGTGGATGACGGATACAACTAACGGCTTTTCGCTCGTCCTCGCGGGCGGAACCAACACAGTTGACAGCGCGGCGCAGACGATCACGATACCCAAGCGGCCCGCCGCGCCGACAGTCGGCGTTACGCCGAGTACCGGCAGCGACGGCAGTATCACGGTCTCGGCCAACGGATTTGAGTACCATAAATCCGATGTCACCGAGTGGACTCCACAATCAGGGGGTACGGTCTCCGGCCTTGTTCCCGATGTTTACTTTGTGAGATTACCCGCAACGTCCACAAAATTCAGCAGCAACGCCGCCAGAGTGACGGTACACGTGAGCGGGACGCACGACTTCGGTGACGTATTCGTGGGATATGATGCGGTTGATGGCAAAACCTTTACGGTTGATAGTAGCGGCACAGTCACAGGCGCGGTATTGAATGGAACGAATTCAAGCAGCTATACATTGACCCCTCCCAACAATGTCGCCGATTTGTCCAGAACTGTCAACCCGAACACCGGATTATCTGCGGGAACATATACGGCGGGGCTCAATTTTTCGTTTCAGGGTGATAACGAAACCGATACAGAGTTCACATTCACATTTTCCGTCCACAAAAAGGCAAAGATCGCAAGCGTCACAGCGTCCGACACCAATGAAACGGGAGCGACGAATGAAATCACTGTCGTATTCGAGGATGCTGTGGCACTCGACTTCGACGATATATTCATCAGCGGTGCGGCTGTGAAATCCGGTTTGGCTTTTAGCAGTTCGAGTTCAGATACATACATCATCCCGGTCACCACGCTTACAAGCGCATTACCCGGCGAGCCTATCAACGTCACAATAGACCTCGCAGCTCTGGGCGCGGATTACGCCTACCAGCTCGCCAACAATGACACGGCCTGGACGACCAGCAGCACCGAAGTGGCGGTACCCCGCGCCATAAAAAGCGCAAACGTCGGCGCGGTGCTCGACGGTTACTCTACAGCGTATATACAGTTCACGCTCGACAACAAGATCGACACAGACGTATTGGAGAAAAATCCGGGACGCGTCGTTATTACGTGTACTGACAGTTCAACGATAAAGCCCGATTCCGTCCTGCGCATAGACGCGGATATGGGATATACGTTCCGCGCGCTCATCACCCCCGGCCCCGGACAATCCGGCGCGGCGACGATACATATAGATGGCATAGCCGAGAGCAAAGTCAATATTTCCGGCAAAATATCCACAGACGGCATTGTCGCCGGAGCCGGCTACTACCTCGACGAGAACGGCAACAACTATCTGACGACGGTCGCCGACGAGTTCCAGCAGCTGCCCGCCCTCACGCTCGGCGGCGGCGGTCAAGTATACGCCGCGCCTGACTATACTCTGCGCACCGACGCCGAATATGACGGTTGGATTGTGGCGTCCGTTCGCATCGACGGCGCTGTGCTCGATACCGGCAAATATAGCGTCACATCCGAAAACGATCAGCCGTATATCTTCGACGGAGTGGGCAAAGGTCTCATCGCGCAGCAATTGCGCATAACACTCAAAGACGGCTGGACGGAAGCGAACGGCGAACACAGGATAGTGACCGTCTTGACAGGCAAAGCCGGAAACACCGGCAAAAGCGCCGTGCTCAGCGGCAAAATTACGATAACCGGCCTCACCCCGACTTATCAGCTTACCGTCACGAATGGCTCCGGCAGTGGCAAGTATCCCGCAAACCGGACCGTGACGATAACCGCAAACGAGCCGCCGGCAAATCAGGCATTCTACAGATGGGCGCTCACAGACGGCGGCGGCGCGCTCGGCAACGCCAACGCGCAGACCACGAGCTTTGTGATGCCCGCAAACGCGGCGACGGTGACGGCGGAGTACATGACCCGCCTCCCGACGCCTGAAGCGGGTATTGACTACAAGGGCGAAACCCTCACGAAGCTCGTCCCGGGCGCGTCCTACACGTGGACGCACACAAGCGCGGGGACGAGCAGCTTCACGGCGCAGGGCGAAACCTACGCCATAAGAGAGGCGTGGATGACGTCGTCCGGCGACGCCAACTTCACGCTCGTAAGAAACGCCGGCGACGGCAAAGCCGCGAGCCTGCCACAAAGTATGTCCATTCCCGCCCGCGGCGGCAGCCCCGGCGCGGAGGGCGAGCCCACGACGTTTACTGGCCTTGAAACCGGCAAGCTCATCGACGTTGACGGCACGATGGAGTACAAGGCGGCGTCCGGGCAGTCGTGGACTGACGTACCAAGCGGCAAGGATGAAGTCGTTGGCCTCGCGTCCGGCACATATCATGTGCGCTACAAGGCGCGCCCCGCCGATAAAGAATTTGCAAGCCTGATCCGTGACGTCGAAATAGAGGAGAGCACTGTGGCCCCGACGTGGGAGGTCTCGCTCAGCCCATCCCCGGTCGCGGTCCCGTCCGCCGCCTACGGCTACTCCGCCATAACGCCCGTCACGGTTACAATAGAGAATACCGGCAACCAGCCGACAGGCGATTTGACGGTAGCGCTCAGCGGGACAAACGCGGGGAGCTTCACGCTGACAAACGAACAGATCGCCAGCATACCCCGTTACGGCAAGGTGACGTTCACCATTGCGCCCGAGCAGGAACTGAACGCCGGAACGTATGACGACGCCGCGGCCACGGTGAGCGGCGGCAACGGCATTCTCGAAACTGTCAATGTGAGCTTCACGGTAACAGCCGCGGAGATCACGGGCTTCATCGTCACCCCCGCAAGCGTCCTCGCGGGCAAGGCAAATGGTGAAATATACAGCGGATACGAGGACGCGACGAATGTTGCCGGCACACTGAAATCCACAATAACGGTAAAGGGTGTATACGCCGGAGGTGCGGTAGATATTCCGGTAGCGTCGTGGGCGAACACGGGGACAGCATACAGCACAACAACGCACGGCGAATATGTTTTTGAAGCGACACTCGGCGCGATAACGCTAAATCCAAACAACTATAGCATCTCGGGCAGCTTGAGCAAGCCCGCCGTAATTGTCCGCGTAAACGATATTCAGCACGGCGTGACGCTCGACGCCTCAAGCCACGCATTCCCCGAAGCGCAGTACGGATATACACCGGCGTCAAAAACCATCAATATCACGAATATCGGAGTAGAAGCGACGGAAAATCTCGTTGTCGCGGTGAGCGGAGATACACAAGCGTTCTACGTTCCCGGCACAGTCGGCAGCATAGCTGTAGGAGGCTCGGGTGAGCTTGTGGTAAACACAGCCGCAAATCTTTTCCCCGGCACATACGGCGTCACAATAACCGTCGGGCATAACAGTTCGACCAACATCGACCTTGTCCCCAAGACCTACGACCTCAGCTTCACAGTGAAAGCCGCAGAAATCACAAGCTTTGAGGTTTTGGATGAAATAGACGGCGGCGTGGCGTACTATAAACCAGAGTATGCTGACGTCGCGACGGTGAAGTCCGTTCTTGAAACGAGCGTCAGTGCGGCCACAGTAAATGAGTCCGCAGTTCCGGTTACTGTGACCGATTGGGCGGACACAGACACCTACAACCCCGACGTCGCAGGCAGCTACACGTTCACGGCGATGCTTGAAACGACGATCCCGAGCTATTACATCAACCCGCACAATTATACTGCAACTGTCGAGGTAGTCGTCGCCGAGCCCACCCACGCGAGGTCGCCGAGGATCATCACGAATCCGCGGCCCATAAACGACGGCATCGTCGGGGCGGCGCACACGCTGACGGTAGAAGCCTCGTCCAGCGACGGTGGAACGCTGTCGTATCAGTGGTATGCAGGCACACAGGCGGACTACGACGCCCCTGCCGCCAACAGCGGCACAGCGGTGACAGATGTGCTTGCCGATCCGATCGGCGCGTCGTACACAGCGCAAAGCGCCGCGCCCGGCGAGTATTACTATTGGTGCGTCATTACGAACACAAATCCCAAGGCGACGGGCAAAACGGAGGCGTGGCGCAAAACCGCCATAACCCCCGTCACGCTGCGCTACGCGGCGCTGACCGTGGACGGCGGCACAATATCCGGCGGTGCGTATGACGGCGGTGTCTTCGGCGAATTCTCCGCCGGCGACAAAGTGACCGTCTCAGCCGACGCCGCCCCCGCCGGGCAGGTGTTCGATAAATGGACGCGGACGCTCGGACCTGACGTCGCGCTTCCCGACACCGCAACCGGCGAGATAACAATGCCCGCCGGCGACGTCGAGCTCACGGCGACATACAAAACTCCGCCGTACTTCCCCATCACGGACAACCCAACAAACAGCAACACCACCAACAAACCCGACGCCGAGACCCCAAGCTCCACAACCACAGTCACAGCCGACAACGGAAAAGTACAGCTCGAT
>JAISAA010000069.1 GCA_031266955.1 Oscillospiraceae bacterium
CCGCGCGAAAAGCTCGCCGTCCTTCACAGCGCAAAACGAATCCTTCAGATTCACGCTTCCCGCGCGTACAGACTTGACCTCCGTGCCGAAAAGCTCTATCCCCGCCTCAAATTTTTCGAGGATATAATAGTCATGGAACGCCTTCCGGTTCGAGGCGACCTGCTTTACTCCCTGACGCTTCGGCATACGAACCTCCTCCTCTCACGCCGCGCCCCGCAGCTCTTTGATCCGACTGCGGAGATTTAATTATACCCGTTTGTCAAGCGGCCTGTCAAGTGTTTTTCCGGCTGAAAAATGTCATTTTCGTTACAATTTCGCCGCGTTGCGCCTGTCCGAAAGAGATTTAAGGGAGTCCCGGCGCAAAAAAAGGCGGACGGCCGAAGCCGTCCGCCGCGCGGATAAATTACAGATACCGCGTACCGGTTTTTTACGCTACGGTCAGTACGACGTTCTCCGGAAGCTCGGCGAGCGGCTTGTCGGCGACCATGCCCGTGTAGTTGCCGGGATCGGACGCCAGCACAAAGCATATGCTGTTGCCTGACCCGATAGAGACGGTCTGCCCGTTGACGTCCGCGACGTTTATGACCGTGCCCGCCGCGTACGGCGTGGGCGTCTGAGCGTATGTGACGGCATCTATGGAGATGATATCGGTGTCCACAGGGAAAGTCACAGTCGCGCCATCGTCAAAATACAGGGCATACACATAGCCTGTCAGGCCCATTCCCAATGTGGAGAGGTCGAACAGATAATAGTTGTCCTGGACGCCCGTTGCGGTGAGCTCGACGACGGTGTCGTCAACAACGGCAGGTTCGTCGGGGGTCGTCACGTCAATGGGTTCATCGGGGGTCGGCACATCGACAGGCTCGTCGGGGGTCGCTTCGTCGGGAGTTACAGGCGAGACTTCTTCGGTCGGCGTGGGTGAGGTTTCGGGGGTATCGGTTGTTTCGCCGCAGGCTGCGACGGCGGCCAGCATCATAAGTGCCAGCAGGATTGCGAGGGTCTTTTTCATTTTTGGGTCCTCCGTTTTCATTTTTTCGCCGTTACGCGCCGCGCTTTTCTATGTCTTTTACTTTATGTTTTTTTAAGTATCAGCGCCGTCACGTACCGACAAGATTGCATTATACAGCAACGTCCCCGTCTTGTCTACACGAAAATTGACGTAAAATCGTAATATTTTATGAATTTTTATTTGCCGTTCGCGTCACAACTCCGCAACGCGCCCCTCCGAAAGACTGCGGCGAACGTCTATAAGCCTCTGATTCCGGCTCCCGCGCCACGGATATTCAAGCGTTCTTTCCGCGAGTATAAATCTCCCGTCCACCAAGACGTCGGCGAACCCGAGCAACCGCCGCGCGCCGCCGTCCCCGGCGCCGGCGAGCTCTTCAAACGTATAGCCCGTGTATATCCACACGTTCAGCCCGGCCTTTTTTGCCGCCTCGGCTATCTCCGCGCAGTCCCCGGCCTGCGCGAACGGCTCACCGCCGGAGAGCGTCAGGCCGTCCGTCAGCGGATTTTTCAGCATTTCGGAAATTATATCGCTCACGGGACGCTCCGTCCCGCCGTGAGCGTCGTGCGTCTGCGGATTGTGGCAGCCCTCACATCGGTGCGGGCAGCCCTGCGCGAACACCGTGAACCGCAGCCCCGGCCCGTCCACGATGGATTCCTGCACTGTACCTGCAACACGCAAATGCAATACCTCCCGTCACGCCGTTTTATCAGATGGCGTGTTTTACGCGGTCGGCTTCCTCGGCGCGCTTGGCGTCGTTCCATCTGTCGAGCGTTTTGACGAGATAGCCCGTCACGCGGCGGAGACGTTTGAAGCCGCTCTCGCTGTCGCCGTCGCTCTCAGAGCGGCCGCATTTGGGGCAGGTGTCGCCGATGATGCCTGTGTAGCCGCACACGGGGTCGCGGTCGACGGGGTGGTTCACGGAGCCGTAGCCTATGCCGGACTGTTGCATGAAGCGTATGATTTTCTCAAACGCCTCGAGGTTTTGCAGCGGGTCGCCGTCCCTCTCCACGTAGCGTAGATGCCCGGCGTTCGTCAGCGCGTGGTACGGCGCCTCGGCGCGTATTTTCTCGAACGCGCTTATACCGAAATAGACGGGAATGTGAAAGCTGTTTGTATAGTAGTCGCGGTCGGTCACGCCGGGGATGGAGCCGAATTTCCGGCGGTCGAGCTTTACGAAGCGCCCGGACAGCCCCTCCGCCGGCGTTGCGATGAGCGTGATGTTGAGCTTTCTTTTTTTCGTCTCGTCGTCGCAGCGGCGGCGCATATGCGAAATTATCTCAATGCCGAGATTGCGCGCCTTGTCAGACTGCCCGTGGTGCTCGCCGATTAGCGCGACGAGCGCCTCGGCAAGCCCGATGAACCCTATGGAAAGCGTCCCGTGCTTCAGCACCTCGCGCACCTCGTCGTCCCATTTCAGCTTTTCGCTGTCGATCCACACGCCCTGGCCCATAAGGAACGGATAGTTGTACACGTGCTTGCGGCACTGTATCTCAAAGCGCTCCAAGAGCTGGTCGATGACAAGGCTGAGCTTGCCGTCTAAGTCCTCAAAGAACCGCCCGACGTCGCCGTTCGCCTTTATGGCCAGGCGCGGCAGATTTATGGATGTAAACGAGAGGTTCCCGCGCCCGTTGCTGACCTCGCGCTCCGGGTCGTGAATGTTGCCTATGACGCGCGTGCGGCAGCCCATGTACGCTATTTCCGTCTCCGGTTGCCCTTCCTTATAATATTGCGCGTTGAACGGCGCGTCGAGGAACGAGAAATTCGGGAACAGCCGCTTTGCCGAGCAGCGGCACGCGAGCTGGAACAGGTCGTAATTCGGCTCCCCGGGATTCAGGTTCACGCCGGCCTTCACCCTGAACACCTGAATCGGGTATATCGGAGTCTCGCCGCCGCCGAGGCCGTCCTCCGTTGAGAGCATGACGTTTTTCATCACCATGCGTCCCTCCGGCGACGTGTCCATGCCGTAGTTTATCGAGGAAAACGGCGTCTGCGCCCCCGCGCGCGAGTTCATCGTGTTCAGGTTGTGGATAAACGCCTCCATCGCCTGAAACGTCGCGCGGTCGGTCTCCTTGGCCGCGTGGTAGTGCGCGAGCTCCTGCGATTTTTTTAAGTCTTCCCCGGCGCCGAAGCGGTCTTCAAGCTGCCCGAGCTCCGCCGCGAGATATTCCCCGTTGTCCTCAAGCTTTGGGAAAAGGCCCGTGCTCTCCTTGAGCTCGGACATGACGGCGCGCAGCTCGTTCTCCGGGTCGTCGAGCCCGCGCGAGAGCATCAGCACCTTCGCCAGATTCTGCCGGTACAGGCGGATGAACGTCTTGCGGACGCCCTCAGCCATGCCGTAGTCGAAGTTGACGATGCTCTGCCCGCCGTGCTGGTCGTTTTGATTGGACTGGATCGCGATGCAGGCCAGTGCAGCGTAAGAGACGATGTCGTTCGGCTCGCGCAGCGTGCCGTGGCCTGTTGAGAAGCCGTCTTTGAACAGCTTTATAATGTCTATCTGCGTGCACGTCGTCGTCAGCGTGAAAAAGTCGAGGTCGTGGATGTGGATATCGCCCTCGGAGTGCGCCTTGGCGTGGTCGGGGTTGAGGACGAACATATTGTAGAACTGCTTTGCGCCCTCGCTGCCGAATTTGAGCATGACGCCCATTGCCGTGTCGCCGTCGATGTTTGCGTTTTCGCGCTTTATGTCGCTGTCGCGCGCGTCGGCGAACGTGATCTCCTCATAAATCTGCATGAGACGCGTGTTCATCTGGCGGCGGCGGCTGCGGTCCTGTCGGTACAGGATATACGCCTTCGCCGTCGTGACGAAGCCGTTGTCCATCAAAACGCGCTCGACGACGTCCTGAATATGCTCGACGTCAGGGATCGAATCGCCCTCCAGCTCGAGCGCCGATAGAACGTCCCGCGCGAGAGCGTCGGCGACGTCCTCGCTCCCCGGGCGATAAGAGGCGTTGAACGCCTTTACTATCGCGCCGGAAATTTTGCCGAGGTCAAACTCGGCGATGCGCCCGTCCCGCTTTCTTATTCCCGTAATAATTCCGGCGGAGCTCCCGATTACACTCCCCGCGCGCGCTGTCTTTTTTTCAACTGTGCTGACCATAAAATCACTCCAAAATTCTCTCTTAAATTATAATATATGCCGTTTCGTTTGCCACAACATATAGTGGTTGGCTAATTGGCTAACGACATATATAATACAACCTATAGACTTCGGTGTCAATAGGAAAATTAAAAAATAATCGGGGTGGCAAGTTGTAAAATAAAAAGCCGCGTACCCCGTGCGCGTACGCACATTAAATCAAACGTCCGCCCGCCTTGCGGGCGGCGCAGGAAAAAAGCCGAAACCCGTTAAAAAACCAACTAAGTTTTTCGATCCCGCAAAAAACTGTTTACAATTCACTTCATCGGTGATATTATAAACGTACTAAACGTATGATACAAGTTTAGGCCAAGTTTAATTAATAAACGTAATTGAAAGCGGGAGTGGGCAAAATGGCGTGTAAAATAGGCATCAACGGGTTCGGGCGCATAGGCCGGCACGTTTTAAGGCAGGGCGTCGGGATGGACGGCGTCGAATTCGTCGGGGTGAACGACCCGTTCGTCACGCCCGACTATATGGCTTACCTTTTGAAATACGATTCCATACACGGGCGCTTCGACGGCGAGATAGAGTCCGGCGACGACTGTCTCATCGTCAACGGGCATAAGATCAAGCTCTCGTTTGAAAAGGATCCGGAGCGCATCCCGTGGGCCGACGCCGGAGCGGATTACGTCGTCGAAGCGACCGGCGTGTTCACCTCGGCGGAAAAGGCGGCGCGGCATTTAGACGCCGGGGCAAAAAAGGTGATAATATCCGCGCCGTCCGCCGACGCGCCGATGTTCGTTATGGGCGTCAACCACAAAACCTATGCTCCGGGTATGAACGTCGTTTCCAACGCGTCGTGCACAACGAACTGCCTCGCCCCTCTCGCGAAGGTCATAAACGACGCTTTCGGCATCGAGGAAGGGCTCATGACGACCGTCCACGCTATGACGGCGTCCCAAAAAACCGTTGACGGAGTCTCCGCCAAGGATTGGCGCGCGGGCAGGAGCGTTATGAACAACATAATCCCATCTTCCACGGGCGCGGCGAAGGCCGTCGGGCGCGTGATACCGGAGCTGAACGGAAAGCTCACCGGAATTTCTTTGCGCGTGCCGACCTCCGACGTGTCGGTCGTCGATATGACGGTGAGACTGACAAAAAACGCCCCGTTTGACGAAATCTGTGCGGCGGTAAAAGCAGCGTCTGAGCGCGATTACCGCGGCATCATCGCTTACGCGGACTTTGACGCCGTCTCTATGGATTTTCTGGGCGATACGCACACCTGTATTTTTGACGAGCGCGCCGGCATCGCGTTAAACGACCGCTTCGTCAAGCTCGTCGCCTGGTACGACAACGAGATTGGCTACGCGTCCAAGGTCGTAGAGCTGATAAGGTATATGAACTCCGTCGATATAAGCTGAGCGGAACGCAAATTTAATACGGATATTCCTCAAAGTCGTCACACTCACCGCGCCGCCGAATATAATATACGGTATAAGGCAAGCGGCTATAGCGAGGAGTGATTTGGTATGCCGAAAAATGCGAACGATATGAACGGTATAAATATTGACGCGGACGGTTTTTTGAACACGCCGGAGGGGAAAAAGCTCGCGGGGCGGCGGGGCGAT
>JAISAA010000092.1 GCA_031266955.1 Oscillospiraceae bacterium
GGCGGATACGCGGCAGCTCCTGAAGGGCCTGGCGGACAACACAGCCTTCCGCCTGACGATGACGGCGAGCTACCTCGGCAAGGAATTCACGCTTGACAGCATGACCTTTGTAACGGACGGCGCCTACGTCATCATCCGCAGCAACACCGATCTGCTTATGATACAGCGCAACCCGTTCGGCAACTACCTCGTCGTGGAAGACTTTGAGCACAACATAAGCAGTTGGATGGTGCTCCGCGGCAAGCTCGATTTTCAGGGGCACGTGATAACGCGCACCAAGGGCGTCTTCACCGACCAGAACTATAATCTGCTTATAGGCACCATTGCGGAAACGGGCGAGGTGCGCAATCTTGTCTACGACATACCCGCCGAAGCCTCGCCAAGCTCCCCCATTTTTTATAACATACAAGGCACGCTTGAAAATGTTATCCTCCGCACGCTCGGGCCCGTGTATATGGAGAGCGAAGCCTCTTACGGCTTACTTGCGGATTATGTAGAAGGAAGCGGCGTACTGCGCAATTTCATACTGAAGCTCGGCGGCGACGTGCATTTACGCGCCAAAACCGGTTACCGGGGCGTGCTTATGAACCGAAATCTGGGGCTTGTCGAAAACGGCTACGTTTACAGCGCGGGCGGCGGCGCCGCGCTGCTGCTGTACGCCGGGGACGGCTTCTCCGGGGCGATGCAAACCGGGCTTTTCTCAGAGCTTTATCCCAGAAGCGTGACGCGCAACATCTATATGCTGTACGACACGTGGATCAGCGGCGCGGAAAGCAACAATTCCGCCGCCTGGTTCTCGATCAACTATTCCGGCGCCTCGAATATGTACGGCGTGGGCGATTTCTACAGTATGCCCGGCCGGACAAAGACCAACGGCACGCCGTATACATATCAGCGCGCAACGTATTACCAGACCGGCTTCGGGGCGCTCCAAAACGCGTATTTTCTTTCCTCGCGCAAATACACGGTCCCGGCGCAGTTCCCGTTGAACAATAACACAACGAGCTCGTCCGTGCGTCAGGCGGACTTGGTGCTGCTGCGGGACGCCGCCTGGCAGCAGAGCGTCCTCGGCGGAGAAATCGCGGACGGCGGCGGCTTTGACATACAAAGCAACGTCGAGATGGGCTTTTACCCGCGGCTGAAGCTGCCGGCGGTGATGGCGAAGTATCAGGACTATATCACGCTCTCGCCGCTGTTGTCCTCCGAAGCGCCGGTCCTCATCGACGACGGCTGGGGCGCGGACGCCTACGCGACGCACGGAAATGACGCAGGCTATATCACGCTGCGTTTCAGAAACGACACGGGCGCGAGCATAAATTCAGTCGCGATAGAGGGCTTGACGGTAGGGGAGATAATGCAGCAGGGGCGCTCTAAGGACGGGCTTTACTCCGTAACGCTGAGCGTCAAGGTGGATATGACGAATCCCAGCTACGCCAGCCGCTACGCCGTAAAGAGCTTCACGTACTCGTCGGGCGGCGGCGGCAGAACGGCGGCAAGCGATTACGTGACAAAAAACATAGAGTTCTGGAAAGAGCTCAGAGCTCCCGCCGACTGGGCGAATATCGACGGCTATAGCTACACTTATGAGGGGCAGACGTACGCCGTCAGCCCGGTGACGTCGCTCACGTGGAACTACCGGCTGATGAGCAATATTAATTTCAGTGACGACAACTCTATGACCCCCGCCAAAATCACCATAGACGGCAGCGCTACCAACGGCGGCACCGGCTATTTTACCGGCAAGATCGACGGAAACGGGTACGAGCTGCAAAATATCAAGATCGAGAATATGAGCTACCCGTACGTGATCTATTATTTAGCAGCGTCCGCGGAGCGCAACGGCGAGGTACGAAATCTTGTGATCCGGAATATGACGATCTCCGCGACGCAGGCCCCAAGAGATAAGCAGGCTGGCTTCATACGGTCGTCTATGACCGGTACCGTGGTGGACAACGTACACATCCGGGACAGCAAGGTGACGGGCACAGGCCAGTTCGGGCTTCTGGCGGGGTTCAGCGGCAGCTACGTCAAAAACAGCTCGGCGGCGGACAGCGCTGTGTACGATTCCGGCGGCAACTTCCCCGTCGACGCGGGCGGGCTTATCGGGCGCGCGCAGGACGGTCAGCTGATCTCCTGCTATACGCGCGACGTGCAGATCGTCATAAGCGACTCGGCCTCCGTCACCGGCGTCGGCGGACTCGCCGGACACAACTACAGAACTATGACGGCAGATTGCTACACGGACGGAAAAATAACCGCCACCGGAGGCGTCACAGGCGGCGTCTTCGGCTATATGAAAGACAGTAACACCGTCGCGCAGCGCGTGTTTTCAAACGTGGAGCTCGACGTAACCGGGAACAAGGTCGGCGGCATTGTGGGCTATACGGAGGCGTTCACGCAGAACACGCTCGCGGTAGGGAACATTATGTCCACAGGCGCCGACACGCACCGCACAATAGGCTACGTCTCCGACCCGGCATTCGCCGGCGTGCGCGTAAACAGCTACGCGTATAACGGGCAGATCGTAAACCAGATGGCCGGGACCGACGCCGACGGGGTAAAGGGCCTGCTTACGGGAGGGCAGCTCGCCCGGCAGGACATTTGGCTGAATAAGAT
>JAISAA010000152.1 GCA_031266955.1 Oscillospiraceae bacterium
ACTTGCGGCTTTGCCGTGATTTGGATTTTTCGTAAAACGCAGGCTGTCATTATTTTGCGGGTATCGCGCGGGATAGCCGCAATATAATAAACGGGAGCTCTGAAAACTAAAACCGGCGCAGCGCGACGAAAATTTTCAGATGAGCCCGGCCGATAACTCAGCCGAACGAAAGGAGCTTGCGGAATGCAGCTGTCCTCGCTTTTTGAAGTCCTCAGTGAACCCGTAGTCGCGGCGCGCGGCGGCGAGATAATTTACCGCAACGCCGCGGCGCGGCAAACACCCGTCCTCGCGCGCCGCGGGCTCGCCGATTTGATCCCGGAGTACGCGGCTTCCGACCCGCCTGAGGCGTTTTTGACGGAGACCTGTGTTGAAGGCGAGCGGTATATGGTTTCCTGTGCGCTGCTTGATGAAATGACGGTCTGCACGTTCACGCCTGAGCGCCCGGCAAATCCGGCGGACGCGTCCGACATCGTCGCGTCCGCGGCGGCGTCCTTGCGCGGACCGCTCGCGCTATTGAAGCTGGCGTCGGACCGTATGCTTGAGCAAGACGGGCTTTGCGGCGTCAAAGAGTCCTCCGAGTACGCCTGCGCGATGCGCCGAGGGATATTCGGTATGGCGCGCGCGCTGAACCATCTCGACGCGTTTGTGTTTCTCGCGGAAAGCGGCTCCGCGCTGCCCGAGCGCGCATATTTTGATATCGTTCGCGTGTGCCGTGATTTGACTCGGGACGTCGCGCTTGCTCTCGATTTGTCTGACGGGCGGCTCACGTTCTCCTCGGCGGCGGGCGCGTCGGCTTTTTACGGGGATAAAAGACTGATTGAGCGTATGCTGCTCTGCCTTATCGGCAACGCCTTCGCGTTCACGCCGGAGGGAACGTCAGTACACCTTTCCGTCGGCAAGGCGGGGGGACGGACGCTGATAAGCGTCGCGGACGACGGCGGCGGCTTCCCCGAGGGCGCCGGATATGATGTGTGGGCGCGCTACAGGGCGGGAGACGGGTTTCAAAGCTCCGCCGGGCGGGGCGCCGGTATGGGGCTGTCCGTCGTGCAGTCGATAGCGAGGATGCACGGCGGAGGCGCGGTCTTGGAATCGCGCGCCGGAGTGGGCGCAAGCGTGCTCGTGTCGCTGCCCTCGCCGGGCCCGGAACGGAAATACCGCGCCGCCGGCGGGCATAGGCCGGAATATTCGCCGGCGGACGGGATGGACGAGATTTTGACCGAGCTCGCGGAGCTCGTGCCGCCCGAAAAATTCTCAGCGAAATATTCAGATTGAAAAAGAGGCGTTTGAGTCAGGGATATGGAAAAGAAGCTTGGCGTTTATATTCACATACCGTTCTGCCGCTCGCGCTGCCTGTACTGCGATTTTTATTCGACCGCGGGACGCGAAGGCGATATGGCGCGGTATTTATCGGCGCTGCTGCGGCACATCAGGGAGTATTCCCCGCAGCTCGACGGTTATGTGATCGATTCGGTGTATTTCGGCGGCGGGACGCCGTCGCGCTTCGGCGCGTCGAGGCTGATCGCCGTGCTTGACGAGTTAAAGCGGCGCGGGCACGTCTCGTTAGACGCTGAAATAACACTTGAAGCAAACCCGGAAAGCGTAGAGCGCGGGGACTTCACGCGTCTGCGCCGCGCGGGCTTCAACAGGGTGTCGCTCGGTGTGCAGTCCGCCGACGACAAGGCTCTGCGCGGGCTCGGCAGGGCGCACAGCTTCAAGGACGCGGAGGACGCCGTCGCCGCGGTGCGCGCCGCCGGCTTCAAAGGCGTCAGCCTCGATATGATGTACGGCCTGCCCGGGCAAAACGCTGAGGAATGGTCGGATTCGCTGCTGCGCGCGATGGCGCTCGGCCCGGATCATATATCCTGCTACGGTCTGAAAATCGAGGAGGGTACGCCGTTTTACATATTCCGCGATTCGCCGTTTATCCCCGACGACGACAGGCAGGCGGATATGTACCTGTACGCCGTGGACGCGCTCTCGCGCTTCGGCTACAAGCAATACGAGGTGTCGAATTTCGCCCGGCGCGGCGCCGTCTGCCGCCACAATATAAAATATTGGACGGGCGGGGAATATATCGGCTTCGGCGCGTCGGCGCACTCTTACGTCGGCTCCGTGCGGTACGCCTTGTTTTCGGATATCGACAGATATATGGAGGGCGTGGAGTCCGGCGGCGGAGTCGTCGAGACGCGTGAGGAGATAGCGGGCTTTGACCTCGCCGCCGAGTATCTGATGCTCCGCCTGCGCACCACGGAGGGTATATCGGAGGAGGAGTATTATTCGATATACAGATGCGGGATGAAACGCGTGCTGGAGCTTTTGGCGTCGTATTCCGAACGCGGCTGGGCTACTGAGCGCGACGGGCGCTGGCGCTTCACGCCGGAAGGCTTTTTGCTGTCAAACACTCTGATCGGCGAAATACTCGACGCGCACACCCGCGAGCGCACTGAAACCGTGCGCCCCTGGCAGACGGCTCCGACGCAGGACGACGGGCAAGCTACGCTTTTCGGCCGCGAGCGCGCGGTGACCGGCAGGACGTATTGACGAGCCTGCGGGAATTATTACAGCCGCTGTATACAAACGTAATCAATATGTAATTTGAAATTTTCCCCGAACGGGTATACAATATTTTCTGGTATATAAGACGCCGAAAGGATTAAAAAGATGAACGGCAACGCTGAAAAAACTCCGGCGCACCTCGCGCCGCGTACCAATAAAAAGGCAAAAAAGAAACGCGCTCCGCTGATCGTCACGGTCGCAGTCGCCGGGGTCGCGCTGGCCGCCGCTCTTACCGGAGCGGCGCTCGCCAAAACGTCGGACGCCGTCTTTCCGAACGTATATGTGGGCGGCGTAGCCCTCGGCGGGCTTTCGGAAAGCGCCGCAGCCGAAGCCCTGCGCGCGGGAGGCTATGAATCCGCCTCCGGCGTCGTGCGCGCTGAGGTGAGCTTGCCCAACGGCGAAAAGATCGCCATCGACGCCGACGAAGCCGGGCTGCGCCCGGACGCCGCGCTTGCCGCCGGCAGAGCCTACGGCTACGGACGCTCGGACGGTGTTTTCTCAGCCGCGTATAAATACGTCGCCGGGGCGCTCGGAGCGAAAACCGAGCTGAACGCCGCCGATTTGGGAGAGCTTGACGAGACCGCCGTGCGCGGCAGGGTATCCCCCGTCGTAAAGGACTTAAACGGCGCGCTGTCCGGCGGCTCGTTTTCCGTGCTCGAGGACAGGATCGAGATATTAAAGGGCTCCGGCGCGTCGCTCGCCGACGAGGAAGCCGTTTACGAGCTTGTCGTCGATACGCTCTACAAGGCCGTCGAGGAGGACGCGTCCGTCACAGCGGAATATAATCTGCCGCCCGAAACGGACAATTCCGGCGGCGTAGACCTCGTTTCGCTCTACAACACCGTGAAAACCGAGCCCGTTTCGGCGAAATACGATGCGGAAGCGAAAACCGTCACCGAAAGCGTCCGCGGCGTGAGCTTTGACGTCGACGCGGCGAAAAACGCGATAGCTCTCGCGGAAACCGGAGAAACGGTCAGCATCCCGCTGATAATCACAGAGCCGGAAATGACGAGCGAAATGCTCCGCGGGACGCTTTTCCGCGACGTCCTGGCCGAGCGCGAAACGTATATAGACGGCTCGTCGAACCGGCTCACGAATATCACGCTCGCGTCCGAGGCGATAAACGGCACGGTCCTCGGCCCCGGGGAAGAATTTTCATACAACGGCATAGTCGGAGAGCGCACGGCGGCCGGGGGCTATAAATCGGCGGGAGCGTATGTAGGCGGCCGGACGGTGCAGGAGATAGGCGGCGGGATTTGCCAAGTGTCCTCGACGATTTACGACTGCGTTCTGCACGCCGACCTCGCCGTGACGGACAGGCGAAACCACCAATTCATCGTGACGTACCTGCCCGTCGGCAACGACGCCACGGTAAACTGGGGCACGACGGATTTCAAATTCAAAAACAGCACGGATTACCCGCTGCGCGTCGAGACGACGGTAAGCGGACGCACGCTGTCCGTAAAGCTCATCGGTACAAAGCTCGACAGAGGCTATGTGAAAATAGAGTCCGAGACTATCAGCACGAAGGATTACAAAACCGTGGAGATCGAGGACGAATCGATAGAGCCCGGCGCGACGAAGGTCGATACCGCGGGGCATTACGGCTACGTCGTCGATACCTACAAATACCGCTATGACGAAAACGACACGCTGCTCGGCAAGGAATACGTGTCGCGCAGCACATACAACGCGCAAAACAGGATAATACTCGTGCCCGTCGGCACTCTCACGACTATCGAAACCCCGCAGATCGATATCCCCGGCGAAACGCCCCAAAATCCCGAGGACATCGAAGCGCCGCCGACGGCGCTCCCCGAGCCGACAGATAACCCATACGCCCCGCCGGAGGTGAGCGGAACGCCCGTCGAAACTCCGGTGCCCGCAGATGCGTCACCGTCTCCGCCTATAGAGACGCCGCCGCCCGCGGAGACCGAAACGCCGGCTCCGCCTTCGGAAACCGTCTACGAACCGACACCCCCGCCCGCGACGCCGACCGGCGACGACCAGGCTGTCAACGGCGAAATTTGAGAAGCGCAAAAAATCGTCTCTAAAGCTGTTGACAGCGCGCCGGGAATGCTTTATAATATGAGCCGTGGAGAAATCCGGCGGTATAGCTCAGCTGGCTAGAGCACACGGTTCATACCCGTGGTGTCACTGGTTCAAGTCCAGTTACCGCCACCAAGCGTCCGTGCTAGCGGGACGCGCAAATTTAGGCCCGGTGGTCAAGCGGTTAAGACACCGCCCTTTCACGGCGGTAACACGGGTTCGAGTCCCGTCCGGGTCACCATTACACAATCGCATAACATCCGGAGGCTTAGCTCAGCTGGTTAGAGCGCCTGCTTCACACGCAGGAGGTCACTGGTTCAAGTCCAGCAGTCTCCACCAAAGACGCATCCCCCGAGAGCACGGCATTCTCGGGGGTTTTGCATAGATATCGAAAGGGATGGCGGCAAAAAAATTCGTGTCATATAACACTTGACAAGCCGCACAGACGGGATATACTATATTAATATAGAGCGGCGCGGAGAAAGGGGAGACGGACATGCCCGGGGGGCTCGCGATTCCGCCGGGGCGGCGGGTCGTTATAATTACGGGGCATTACGGGA
>JAISAA010000216.1 GCA_031266955.1 Oscillospiraceae bacterium
CTAATCCGAGGAGGCTGCACGGGTGGAGGACGGCGGAGCAGGTGTTTAATGAGGAGTTTGCGGGGGTGGGGGTTCGGTTGGGGGAATTTTAGGGGGGGGGGGATTTGTTTTTGTTCATAAATTGTTTACAATTTGATGTTGCATTTAGTATTGACATTCGCGCGGGCGGCGCTTTCGCAATATTTATCTTGACGCCGCCGTTTCGGCGCTGTATACTGCAAGCGTCTGAATCAGATAATTTCCGCCTTGAAAGGAGATGTGTTTTATGAAAGCTTATATGATGTTGGTGGTCCCGGCTTAAACCGAATATCGGGCGCGCTTTTTGCCGTGCCGTCACAGCGACCTTAATACTGCCGCCGGCGAGGTCATACGATGAACGCCGCGAACGGCAGCTTCAAAACGAGGCTGCTTGTCCGCGGCGTTTTTGCGCCCGAAAACAACTCTTCTTTTTGAAAGGACAAGCGTAAATGATCGATTTGAAACAATACGGATACATCGAAGCCGAAGCGCCGCCGGATGGCTTGATACCCGGCAGGGTCACGGAGCTGCGGCGGGAGCAATACACCGTTATCACCGGGAACGGCGAAGTGACCGCCGTGTTAAAAGGCTCGTTCTACCACGGCGCTGAGGAGCGCGGAGACTTTCCCTGCGTCGGCGATCATGTGCTTTTACAGTACAATGAGACAGGGGTCTCCCGTATTGCCGGCTTGCTGCCGCGCCGATCCAAATTTTCACGCGCGGATTTTTCGGGGCACGCTGTCGGCTACGTCAAGACGATTTTAGAGCAAGTCGTAGCGGCGAACTTCGATTACGTGTTCATACTGTCGTCCTTGAACCGGGATTTTAAGATAAATCGCATTATGCGGTATCTTACGCAGGCTTGGCAGAGCGGCGGTCAGCCCGTCGTGATCCTGACGAAGGCGGACTTAGCCGAAAATGAAAATCCCGGCGCGCGGGCCGATGAAATAAAAAAGACCGCGCCCGGTGTTCCGGTACACGCCGTTTCCGCGCACACGGGCTTTGGGCTGGAGGCGTTGAATGAATATTTGAAGCCCGGTAAGACGGTCGTATTCCTCGGAATGTCCGGCGTGGGAAAATCGTCTCTGCTCAACGCGCTGATGGACCGGGAGGTGATGGAGGTAAAGGACATCCGCGAGGATGACAGCCGCGGACGCCACACGACGACCCACCGCCAGCTTTTTATGCTACCGTCCGGCGCTATGGTCATCGACACGCCGGGTATGCGCGAGCTCGGGCTTTTCGGCGCTGACGAGGGCATCAGCGCGGGCTTTGCCGATGTGGAAGAGTTGTTTGCGAAATGCCGGTTTAATGACTGCCGGCACGGGACGGAACCGGGTTGCGCCGTGCTTGCAGCGCTTGCCGACGGCTCGCTGCCGCGGGAGCGTTGGGAGCGTTATCTCGCGCAGAAACAGGAAAATAAATTCGCGGATGACAAGGCGGGGCGCCTCGCCGACAAGCGGGCGCGAAACAAATCGCTTGCCATGCGGAGCAAGCAACCAAAGAAAAACGGAGGAACAAAAAAGTGAATGACATCACGTGTGAAAAGATGATTTTAGTCAACCTCGGATACAGGCTCGTGGAGTGGTACATATCCGCCGACGCGCCCGATAAAAAAGCCTTGCAGCTCGATACGCTGCAAAAAATATACGAAATGAGGAACGGAAAATGATCGATACGCTTTTTCATCTGCTGCGAAAACCCGCGCTCTGGCAGCGAAGCGACAAGCCGTTTTGGGACGACGGGCACATTTCAAAGGGTATGCTCGAAGCGCATATGAATCCCGATTGGGACGCCGCCAGCCGCAAACACAGTTTTATCGACGCTTCGGTAAAATGGCTGTCCGGCGTCATACCGGCAAATAGTAAGGTCCTCGACCTCGGCTGCGGGCCGGGGCTGTACGCGAAGCGGATGTCCGATATAGGGTACGACGTGACCGGTATGGACTTTTCAAAACGCTCCATCGCCTACGCGAAAAGCCGGGACGCGAAAACCGAATATATCTATAAAAACTATTTGGAGCTTGATTATAACGCCATATTCGACGCCGTTGTGCTGATTTACTGCGACTTCGCCGCGCTGACGCCGGACGAACGCGGCGCACTTACAGAGAAGGTCTATAAAGCGCTGAAACCGGGCGGACTGTTTATCTTGGACGTTTTCACGGAAAAGCATTTTGCAGACAAGGCGAACAAAACCTCGTGGGCGCTCAATGAGAACGGCGGTTTCTGGAGCGCCGGGCCGCACATCTGCCTTGAAGCGACGCATCTCTACGAGAACAACACGGTCGCCGTCGATCAATGCGTGGTGATCGGTAAGAATGAAATCAAACAATATTTGATATGGGATACTGCCTACACCGTTCAACGGCTGACCGACGAGGTATCGCCCCACGGCTTTTCCGTCAAAGCCGTGTTCGACAATGTGTGTGGAAGCCCGTACACCGGCGAAGCGGAAACGCTGTGCGCCGTTCTGGAAAGGGGTGCGGAATGAAAATCATTGACTTCACCGCCCGTCACGTCGAACAGGCGGCGCAAATCGCCAAACTGAATTACGACGAGGAACGCAAATCCGTACCCGCGCTGCCGTCGATAGATAAATTGCCGGATTTGACGCCGTACGCGGAAAACGGCCTCGGCGTCGCGGCGGAGGACGGCGGCGAGCTGCTCGGTTTTCTGTGCAGCGTGCCGCCGTTCAAAAACGCGTTCCGCTCGACCGACGCGACGGGCGTGTTTTCGCCGATGGGCGCGAACGGAGCGGTCGGGCAAAACCGGGCGGAAGCTTTCGCGCGTATGTATCAGGCGGCGGGCGAAAAATGGGCGGCGGCGGGAGCGTCCAGCCACGCCGTATGCCTGTACGCGCACGACAAGCAGGCGCAGGAACAATTCTTCCGCTACGGCTTCGGGCTGCGCTGCATTGACGCGGTACGCGCAATGGACGAAATCGGCGCGCCGCTCTGTGAGGCTTACACCTTCTCGGAGCTTGCGCCGGAGGAGCGTTTTAAGCTCTTTCCTTTTGTAAAATTATTTAATCAGCATTTTCTTAAAAGCCCGACTTTTATGATCAAGCCGGACTGGACAAAAGCGGAATTCTTGGAGGGTGTTAAGGACGACCGTTTTTTCATCGCGCGCAAGAACGGGGAGATCGTCGCGTTCCTCAACGCCGGGTACGCCGGAGAAACCTTTATATGCGATACGCCGGGTTATATTCACGCGGACGGGGCATACTGCCTGCCGGAGCATCGCGGGAAAGGGATCATGCAAGTCTTGCTTCAGCTTGCGGCCTTGGCCTTGAAAGCGGAGGGGTACACATACCTCGGCGTGGATTTCGAGAGCATCAATCCGGCGGCTTACGGGTTTTGGCTCAAATACTTTACCGCCTACACGCACGGCGTCGTGCGAAGGATAGACGAACACGTTTTGAAAAAGTGATCCGCGCGATGCCCGTCAATTATCCGCCGGGCCCGGTAAAAACGGGGCGTACATCATAACGGCGTGATTTTCAACGACGTATTCGTCGTCGATCAGGCTCCCGCTCAGGTCATATTTTTTTCTGAAAATCAGATTGTGCCGCGTATAGCCTCCCCAAAACTCAGGCTGCATAATATGCTCTTTCTCGTAGACTTCGTAACTGTACCGGAGCGGTCTGTCCGTCAGCCAGGCGCCTTTCAAGTCGGTTTCGGTAACTTCCAATGCGAGCTGAAAAGCTTGGTCCGTGTTGTTTTTTATCATCAGATCGCCGTAGTTATAAAAGCAAGTGGCGCCGCTCCCGAAGGGCTGTGTTCTGTTTGAATCGGGGAAAACGTCGTAGCCGTGCCTGTGGCGTTCCACGACCGTCAGCGGAGTATGCAGCGTCATCCAGTATATCAAGTTTGACAGCTGGCACAGCCCGCCTCCCGTGCCGGCGGTAAAGCCGCCGTTTTGCAATATCATTCCGTCTGAATACCCCTTGCGCTTCGTCGGCTTTCCGATCGATCTCCAGTACGAAAACGTCTCGCCCGGCTTAATTATCATCCGGTCGATTTTAGGTACGGCGAGCTTTAAGTTTGTGATCTTATTGTACTGCAAATACATATCCACATCCTTTAGCTTGCGAAGCAGGGGCGTCTTATGGCAAAAGCATTCGACGGGAAGCGTTTCCGTTCCCACTGTTGAGAACTCGGCTCCGCTGAACAGCCACGTAATATGCCTTTTGAAAGTAAAATACGTTTTACCCAGCAGCAACCGCAAGCGACCCCGCCTGACCGGTTTTTTCGACAATTCAGATTTCATAAGCACAGTCGGAATTGCCTCCCTTTCAACACAGCTCATATGAATTTATAACACAGATAACCAAGAAATACAAGCGGATATTTGCACAAGAGAGTGGCGCCGGCACTTGCGCAAAGACAAAAAGAGTGTATAATACAAGCAACCAGACAAGGCGGTGAGGACGAATGCCAGACGGCAAAACTAAAATTCCCGGTCAAAAGAAGCCGGCGGCGGCGCGGGACTCCGCGCGTTCGGCTTTGCGCGAATACAGGCGGGGCGCCCCTCTGCAAGCCGCCGCCGAAAAGTATCTCTCGCCGCTGACCGACGCGCGCGAGCGAGCGCTCGCGAAGCGGATAATATACGGCGTCGCGCGAAACGCCGCGCTGTGTGACTATTACATTGCCTCCGCGTCGTCCGTGCGGCTGAACAAGCTTGAGCCGGCGGCGCTCGACATTTTGCGCGCGGCGGTGTATCAGATAGCGTTTCTTGATAAAATTCCGCCCTCCGCCGCCGTGAACGAGGCCGTGGACGCCGCGCGAAAAAGGCTGAACCCGCGGGCCGCCGGCCTGATAAACGCCATATTGCGGCGGCTTACTGACGGCGGCTTGCCGGAGGTGCGCGCCGAAAGCGCGGCGGAAAGGCTGGCTATCCTACACAGCCATCCCGTCTGGCTGGTGCGAGAGCTTATAGCGCGCCTCGGCGAAGAGTCCGCCGAGGCGGAGCTTTCGGCGAACAACCGCGAGCCGCCCGTTTACGCGCGCGTAAATACGCTTAAAACAACGGCGGCGGCGCTTCTTTCAGAGCTGCGCGGTGCGGGGGTCGACGCGCGGGAAGGCGTGCTCGAAGGAACGCTTGAGCTTTATGGCGCGGGGAAAGTGACAGCGCTGGACGCGTTCCGCCGCGGGGAATTTTTCGTGCAGGACCCGTCGTCCACGCGCGCCGCGCTCGCGCTCGGGGCAAGGCCGGGGGACACCGTTTTAGACGTGTGCGCCGCGCCGGGCGGAAAGTCTTTCGCGCTCGCCGCCGCGATGAATAACGAGGGGCGCGTGATCGCCTGCGACACACCGGGGCGCGTCGGGCTCATCCGGGACGGGGCGCTCCGGCTCGGTATGACGAGCATAGAAGTCCGCGCGGCGGACGCCATGCTGCCCGAACCGGAGCTTTTCGGGGCGGCGGACGCCGTGCTCGCGGACGTGCCGTGCTCCGGGTTCGGCGTCATTCGCAAAAAGCCAGAGATACGCTTCAAAACGGACGCGGAGACGGCGGGTCTCCCGGAAACGCAGCTGCGCATTTTGCTCGACTGCGCGTCATATGTTAAAAGCGGCGGAACGCTTGTCTATTCAACGTGCACGCCGCTGCGGCGCGAAAATGAGGACGTCGCCGAGGAGTTTTTGAGGCGCGTCGGCGGCGGGTTTGAGCTCCGCGAAACAACGTCTCTGTATGCCCACCGCGACGGCGGCGACGGCTTTTTCTACGCCGTTTTCAAAAAGCGTGGGCGGTGATACTACGATTTATGAGTGAAGATATAAAATCAATGACGCCGGGTGAGCTGCGCGAGGCGGTGTCCGCGCTCGGCGGGCGCGAATTTAACGCGGGGCAGATTTTCGCCTGGCTGCACCGCGGCGCGC